>JBARRC010000598.1:0-21464 GCA_049644045.1 Phycisphaerae bacterium | reverse complement strand
CGGCAGAGGAGATCGGTACTAGAATCGTGGTTTAATAGTCTCGCGGCTAAACATACCTAGAGTGGGATTCAAATGAGTTGCGGGCTTTAGCCCGCGCGCAGATCCGCGCGGGTTAAAGTCTGCGGTTTGTCTTGCGATCGTGTTCAGTTCCCCAAAAGAAGCCATCAAGTACATCGCCGACCACGACGTGGCGATGGTCGATCTGAAGGTCGCCGGCGTGGCCGGGCAATGGCTGCATATCACCCTCCCGGCGAGCAACTTCACGCAGAAACACTTCGAGGAGGGCGTGGGGTATGACGGATCGTCCGGGGCCGGGTTCGGGTGGGTGGGGGATTCCGACGTGGCGGCGTGCCCGCAGCCCGACACCGCGTTCCTTGATCCGTTCTGGCGGGAACCCACGATCAGCTTCATCTGCGACACGGTGACGGCGGATGCCAAGGAAGCGGTTCTGAGCGACCCGCGCACCATCGCCAAGCGGGCGGTGAAGTACATGCGCGACACGGGGGTTGCGGACGCGGCCATGATGGGGCCGGAGTTCGAATTCCACGTCTTTGATCGCGTGCAGGTGGTCAATGACGCTTACGAGATGGGTGTAGCCATCGAGTGCTCCGAGGTCGAGTCCAACGGCCTCACGCCCGCCATCCCCGCGAAGAGAGGCTATATGCGCGTGCCGCCGGGCGATCAACTGCACGACCTGCGCTCTGACATCGCGTTGACATTGGAACGAATGGGGATCCCCGTGCGGTACCACCACCATGAGGTTGGCGCGCCTGGCCAGTGCGAGATCGAGATTGACCTGGCGGACCTGGTTTGCGTGGCCGACCGTGCGATGCTCATCAAATACGTCGTGAAGAACGTCGCCAGACGGAACGACAAACTGGCCACCTTCATGCCGAAGCCGGTGTTCGGTGAGGCCGGCAACGGCATGCACGTTCATCAAAAGCTCGAAAAGGCCGGCCGGAATCTTTTCTACGACGAAAGCGAGAAGAACTACGCAAACCTCTCTGACGCGGCGTTGCACTACATCGGCGGTTTGCTTACGCATGGACCCGCGCTGACCGGTTTGACCAACCCGTCGACCAACTCCTTCAAACGTCTGATCGAGGGCTATGAGGCGCCGGCGAACCTCTTCTTTTCGCTCGCGAACCGTTCAGCCGCGATCCGCGTGCCGCGCTACGCGGTGAGCGCGAGCGATAAGCGCATTGAATACCGCCCGCCGGATTTCACCGGGAATGTCTACCTGAGTCTTTCCGCCATGTTGCTGGCCGGCCTCGAAGGGATCGAATCCAAGATTGACGTTGCGGGTGGCAACTTCGGGCCGTTCGACGTGGACCCGGCCAAACAGGACGAAGCGTTCCGTCGGAAGATCAAGCCGTTGCCGCAATCTCTGCACGATGCCCTGGCTGCGCTGGCGGACGATCATGACTTCCTGCTTAACGGCGACGTGTTCACCGAACCCTTCCTTGACCACTGGATCACCACGAAACAGTTGAATGATGCTCGCGAGGTCGCGGCCAGGCCGCATCCCTATGAGTACCACCTGTACCTGGATGTGTAGGGCATCCGCCCACATTCTCCGGCTCCAGATTCACTGCGATTAACAATCGGCCACGAGACACGTCTTAGTAGGCAAGCCCGGGAGTGGGCCACGGTGTGGGAGGAACCGCCTCCCTCGCGTCCCTGCATTTTGACATCCACAGTGTGGAGTTGAAACGATGAAGTTTCATGCGGTATGCCTGATGGTAGTGTTGTCGCTCACGCTGATCCCCCAGCTCCCTCACGGTCGCGGTTCCGAATCGGCCTCACCGGTGCCGGCTGACGTGGAGACCGTCACCATCCGTGGCGACGAGTTTAACGTGTGGCCGATCGAGGATCTGATCGAACGCGGGTTCGACATCACCCCGGTCCCACGGGAGGGCAATTCCGCCTGGGTGTACATCGAAGCGGTCAGTGCCTTCGCCGATCTTCCCGAAGACTTACAGGACGCGTTCGACTATGCACGGAATATAGCCTGGCCGGAGGGTCAAAAGGAACTCGCGGACTATCTCGATTTGCCCGGGAACCGGCGTGCAATGGAACTGGCCCGCAAAGCGGCCGGGATGAAGGCGTATCAGATGCCCTGCTTCGGTGACCGGACAGGCAGCGTTCTCGGCATATTGCTGCCCAACCTATCGCACCTGCGTTTTCTGACGAAGCTCGTGGTGGTGGACGGGAGGCGGCTCGAAGCTCAAGGGAGGTACGATCAGGCGCTAGGCCGGTATACAACCATGCTGCGGACGGGCGGGCACATAGGGCAGGGCATTACGCTTATCGAGGGGCTTGTGGCCATCGCGGTCTGGGCCCTTTCGGAACGTGCGGCTCAAGACATGGTTCTGCGCAGGCCGCTTTCGCGGAAACAACTCAAGACGTTGCAGACCGAACTCAACAAGCTCGCACCTCGGTTACCCAGCGTGAATCGGGGGCTACAGGGCGAGCGATCGTTCGGCCCGGCCATGGTGGACGAGCTCTGCTCGCGACCTCTGAGATTCTTCGCAAACCTGCCACTGAATGCGGACGACATCGGCTTCTTCGAAGGGAGCTTCAACGCCAACCCGGACGACGGCTGGGGCCGATTCGAGCTGCGGATCGGCCGATTGATCTACCCGGACCGTGCGATGAAACGGCACATGCTCGGCTATTACGACAAAGTCCTCGAGAAGGCTGCAATGGGTCCACATGACGCAGCGACGATGGGCTTTGACGAGGAACGTTACATTCTCGAAGTCATACCCAAGTGGGACGTGTTTTCACGAATGATGCTCCCCTCCCTGTCACGCGCCATCACCCTTAGCGAGCGTGTCAAGGCTGACTTCGCCGCTACGCGGGCGATGGTGGCCATTCGCATCTACATGCTCGAAAACGACGGGCAACTACCGGCGAGCCTCCACGAAGTCGAGGAGACGTTACCTGAAGGTGCTCTTGTCGATCCGTTCAGCAGCGACCTGCTCGTCTACCGTCCGACTGACGACGGATTCCTGTTGTACAGCGTGGGGTCCAACCTCGTTGACGACGGCGGGCAGCGCGGCGAGCGTTGGGACAAGCTCGATATGGTCTATCAATTCCCGCCGGAAGCGGTGAAACCGTTCGACCCGCAAGGAGACAAGGAATGACTCGGTGTGGTTTTCGCAACCTGTTGTTCGGGATTGGCGCAATCTGGGTACTTGTCGGCCCGGCCACGGCCTCGGAACCACCGGGGAAACAGGCCGCAGCCCTGCCGACCGATCCGTCCCCCGCTCGCCGGCCATACGACGAGGTTCTCAAACTCGCTCCGGCGGATGCGTGGTTCGTCGCGTATACGGCCAGTGCTGAGAAGATCTTCAGTCAACCTCTCGTCCGGGAGTTAGCCGGTGCTCGCGGGCACATGCCCGCTTTTATCAAGACGCTGACGGAAACATTCGGCGGGCCGGGCGTGGTCGCAATCAGCGGTGTGCCCGTCAACCCAATGTCCTGGCGGGTGACTGTAGCCGCTCGAACAGCCCTCGAACCGGACCAACTCTTCGAACGCATCACCATGAAGATCGTACCCGCGTGGAATCGGGCCTCGATCGGAGAGTCCGTCGGCAGGCTGCAATTCGTCGACGACGGGCAGAGCGGTTACCTCTCGCTTGTCGGCCCGCTGCCTTTTTCGCTGACACTGACGGTGCGCGACGGCATCATCTTCGGGTCGTCCGTTCCCGGTGTGGCTGAGGGTTGGCAAGATGGAGCCAATGCGGCCGATTCGTTCGTTGACTCCGATGAGTTCACCCGGCTAAGCGCCGGCCGATCGGCACCTGTCGGAACGATGGTATACGTCGACACTCGCTCTCTGACACCGCTGGCAGCCATGCCGCTCAATCAAACGCTGCCCAACCTGTACGAGGCCTTGCAACTCGACCTCGTCGAAAGTATCGCGCTTATCACCGGCGGACCGGTGAGACCCGGGCCGCTGCGGCTGGCGGTCGGAATCCGCGAGGCCAAGAAGGGTGTGTGGCATCTGCTCGCATCGACGCCATCAAAAACCACACTGGCAAGAGCCTTCCCGCCCGAGACGACCCTGTTCCTTCACGGGTCGATGACGCGTGCCTCGAACATCGTGGAGGATATCAAGGCCTTTGCCGCTGCGATCGATCCGGAGATCACCGATGAATATGACCGGGAGCGGGTCGAGTTCAAACGCGACATCGGCCTAGATCCAGAAGGCGAATTCCTGGCCAACTTCGTCCAGGCATGGGCGTTTGGCGCGGACGTTGACACCGAACGCTTCGACAACCCCATGCTGGTTTTTCAACTTGCCAGCACGAACGCCTTCAAGACGCACATGCACACACTCCGGGTGATGTATCAGCTTGAAAACAGCTCGATGAGCTATAGGGGGGTCACCATCGAGCGGGCCGCACGCAAGCCGCAACCGTTCTCGTACGCCGTGGTCGGTGATCTGCTGCTGGTCTCACCGGAACAAGAGGCCGTTGTTGCGGGTATTGATGCGATTCTTGACCAGCAGGGCCTCGATCGCACTGAGGCTTACTACGCAGTCCACCACCGGGTGGGTTCACCAACCTCCAAGTTCGTCTACCTCGACCTGGGCGAGATGTTTGCCCGTGCCATCGAATCGGGCGAGGATCCGGACATTCCTCCGGACGTCCTGGCGATCGCCAAAGCGGGCACAGCCGTCGGGCTCGCGGTCGTTCCGCACGAGCGAATGATTGCCCTGGAGCTGGTGTCCAGTGACGAGAGCGCGGAGGCGGCGATCGCCCTGGTCTGGCATTCGATCGACGCATCACTCGAACAAGCGCGCTATCAGGCCGCTCGTGCGATGTCGACGGCGAATGTGAAGGGGTTGCTCACGTCCTGCCTGATCTACGCCGCCGACCACAAGAAGCGATGGCCGCCGTCATTGCAGGTGCTCGTGCAAAGCGGAGTGCTGGGCGACCCGTCGCAAGCGGCCAAACTTCTGGCAAACCCCTACGACGTCAACCGCAAACCTGCGCAGGCGCCCTACTACCTCTATCGCTACATCGAGGAGCCGGCTTCCGTCAAGGACCCCGCGATGGAGGTCGTCATCAGCGAGCCGGAGATTCACCACGACGGTGCGGTCTTCGGCTTTTTGGACGGCCACGCCGAATGGATCGCGTCCCCCCGCGCGGACGAGTTGATGGCCATCATGCGTTCGGGGCGCACAAAAAAGGTGTCAGGATGATTTTTTCGAGACTACAAGACGCGTTGCGGCTGGGTGGCATGAGTAAGCGCCGGCTTACCCGTGTCTTGTGGGTGTGCAGCACGGGCAAACAAGGTTGCCCGTGCCACCCGACGTGCCGTTTAGATCTGCAAAAGCAATGAAGAAAAAATCATCCTGACACCTTTTTTCGTGGGCGCTGCGCTTGGCCATGCCACTCGCCCGCTCCGCAACAACGCGGAACCCACTAGTCTTGCTCCTTACTGATCTCGGCGATGATCTCGACGGCGCATTCGTACTGGTCGCAGAATTGGCGGTAGAAGTCCAGCATATCGTGCAGCGTCTGTCGATCGGCTCGAGAGTAAACGGACTCAAGGTAAGCAATGCGCTCGGCGGGGAGGCCGAGACGCTCGCAGGCTGGGTAAGAATGACGCTCAGCCTCTTCGGCCGACGCCTGCACCTCTTCCTGCGCGGGAGGGAGTTCAATCGTGGGCGGCTCGAGCGAGCTCTCAAACACGCCGAAGTCGTCACCTGCAAGAAAGTTGCGAAGCTCGTGAACGCCCACGTAATACTGCCTGGTGCCGAGGCGGAAGGGAATCACATCACCGGCTTTGACCGAAACCCTATCGACGATAGGCTCATTCTTCTCTCCAGAGATCCACAGTAGGACCTGCCCACCGGTTATGTCCCCGACACACATCCGCACACTGTCATTAGAGCCGGGAACGTACTCACTGTGTCGCTGCACAATGGTCATCCGAGCGGGAAGGTACGCGGGGTCCAACGTGGTGACACTACAGCCGCTAACGAGCAACAATGCGACACCAATATGCGAGAGTCTGGTCATTGTCATAACTCCTGACTGCGCCTGGGTGGCACGGTCAAGTGGCGTAGGGCAGGTGAACCACCTGCCCTACGATGCTCACAATGCTGCCGCCGGATGAGTGTGAACACGCCTATGCCCAGGAGGGCGAGAGTGACGGGTTCCGGTACGATGTTGAACGTAATCTCGGCGTTCCAGTCCGTCCAATTCCCGTCCCCATTCGGATCTGACCCAGGAATGTCGAATGTCAGCTTATCCACCGTCAGCGTAATCTCGTCAATCAGATAACCTGAGAGATCGACGGCACCGGGAGCAAGGAACTCTGAGAGCCAATCGCTCTCAGAAGCAAGACCTTCCCCGGTGCTTCCCCCTGATCCGACTCTGAACTTTGTACCCATGCGGAGAGTGTCGTCTGTCCCATTTGTAAGTAGCGTCACAAAGCCGTCAAAATCCGAGTACGGATCCGTGCTGGCTGCAAACGTACTGCCAACATCATCATCTGGACTCAGAATGAGGTCGTCGAAGAGAGCCGTGTCGTTATCGTCAAAGGGGTCGGTTACAACTTCATGCTGGTAGGTCAGGTAAAAAGATGGGGCAATATCGGTGCCTATGTGACCGCCACGCCCCGTGTAATCCAGCGTCGTCAGCGGGCCCTTTTTCGCCAAGCCGTAGGTCCCACCTTGGGCGGAAGGGACCCCAGCCAACAACAGCACAACCGCTACGATGCTTGTTAGATGGAACATTTTTGCTCCCTTTTTAAAGGCATGCACGGGTCGAGCGACCGGTTGAACAAAAACGAAAGAATAGCTTACCGGTTTGACTTCGGCAGGTCAACGACCTGCCCTACCCGGCGGGCGCCCCGTCCTTCGCGCGAAGGCGGACGTGGCGGCGCCCACGAAAGCACGGCCTAACAAGTTAGACCGTGCCACTCACGCCGTGCCGGCAACGATTCACACGGAAATCGACAATCCGCAAGCTACAATCGCCAATCCAGCTCCGAGGCCCCTCAGTCTTCCACGACCTCGACCTTGATGGCCTTGGGGCGGCTTGATTCGGACTTCGGGATGGTGATCTCTAAGACACCGGCCTGGCACTTCGCGGAGAGATTATCGGCGTTGATGCCGGCGGGAAGCTCCACCATCCGGCAGAACGTGCCGAAGCGGCGCTCGCCACGGAGTGGACGGTCCTCCTCGCTCACACCGGCGGGCCTGGTCTTCTCACCGCGGATCGTGAGCGCAGGATCAAGGTAGCTCAATTCGATCGAGCTGCCATCCACGCCGGGGACCTCGGCATACAACGTGTAGTGGTCGGGGTGCTCGTGGAGATCGACCACCGGTGCCCATTTCTGACCGTCGAACGGGCGGGTGGACAGGCCTGCATGCCAGATGCGCTCAAAAAGCCGATTCATCTCGTCTTGAAGGTTGCTAAGCGATAGCGGCGTCTCTTGAAAGGGTAGAAATGCCATCAGTAAGGCTCCCAACTAAGGTTCGAAAACACGAACGGCCAACGGTCGGTGCCGTTTTTTTGACCGACTGGAAAGTCGGTCCCACAGATCCCGTCCCACAGATCTCGTCCCACAGGTTTTATCCCACAGATCTCGTCCCACAGGACTTAGTACAACCTTTTTGGATTATATAGCCAGAGAACCCCAAGCGTCCACGGGTCCGCCGGTGTTCTTTTGTAGCTCGGCTACGACACCCCTCGGGTCCGTCAGACTATTGCGTGTCAATGCTCCGCACCTGTTTGCCCGGCGAGTCTTGCCATCATCGCGTCCTTCACCGCGACAACAAGTTCGATTGGGATAAAGACATCGACCTGCGTCGCGCGCGGACCCACGGCATGCACCGTGACGGCCAGCGGCGCGTTCAGCTCGGGCATGTCCGGCAGGGCGACCGTCTGCTTCATCGCGCCGAGCAATAGCTCTATCAACTCGGCGCAGCGGTCGAGAGAGAAGTACGCTTCCAGCGAACGCCTGGTCGCCACTTTTTTGGCCGATCTGGCGATCCCGACGTCCGCTGCCAGCGGGGCCCGCCCCGCGCGGACCGTTGCAACGATCTTCTCGAACCGTGACAAGCCGCCACCCATCGCGATGACGACAGTCTTCCCATCAATCGCGCCGATGCGTATGAGCAGACCTTCCCGGCCTATCACTTTCTTAAGCATCTCCTCGTCCACCGCCTCGAAGCCGCTGACATCCAGGAAGACATGATCGATGGTAACGCCGTGGCTCGTCTCCGCCGCCCGGCGGTACTCGATGCCCGTCATTACCTGGTTGATGCGTGGATCGACGAAGGGGCCGGCCTTGAACAGGTTCCAGATGGTCTCCATGTCTCTCAGCAACGCCTGAGCATCGCCGCGGGCGTCCAGTACCTTCGTGGTGCCGATCCGCCCGTCCGGACCCTCGGGCAACACCGAAACGCCGGACGACGCACCGGCGATCTTGGGCAAGACTGCTTCATAGGCCCGGCGAAGCTCAGCCGACTTTTCAGGCTCTATGATGCCTGATGCGGCCGACGCGGAGAAAACGAGATTCACGATGGATTCAAACCGCGTGCCAGCGTGATCGTCGGTCAGCCCCATGGCCAGGACGAACGGTTCAGCGGGAAGACCGCGCAACAGCGAATCCGTGGTCTCGCGGGGTGGGAGAGTATGGCGGCCCACGGGCTGCGCAGCCTGCTCAACGCCCACCTCCACAGCCAGACCGTCCACCTCGATTTGCAAGGACAATTGGAGGCTGCCGTATTGCTTTAGTGATTCAAAAATGACACCAGCAGCGCGACGCAGTGGTGAAGCATTTACCTCCGTGAGGGAGCCGGACGGGAGTGCGCTCGGGTTCAGCCACAGGGACACATCGCCCGCCACAAAGCGCTTGATCTCACGGATGGTAAACCGGTCGTGAAGACTCGCGTCCGCGCGGACGACATGTTGCACCGTCTCCAGATTCGGCCCGAAGACGGTGAACGGTCCCCGGGTGCCCACGTACGTCTCGCGTCCGCGCAGCGTGACCTTGAGGTACTCATCCTCGAGCGGTTGCGGATTCAGGAAAGTAAGCAGCGCGGAACGATCCTGCGTGGGCAGCAAAAGCACGATCCTTTTGGACGCCGCAGCACCCTGCTCAGGCGCCATCACCGCCACGGCGGCTGATCCGGCGTCGTCCCACCCGGTTACAATCTCGAGCGAGCCCTTCATCAACGTGTACGGGCTGAACGGAAAGCCCAATCGCTCCGTTAACTTCGTGAGCTTGCCGTCGAGGGCGGCCAGATCGCGCACCGTGACCGCCAGCAGCGTGTCCGCCGGCAACGCTCTGAGAATCCTCGATGCGTCGTGATTCGTTGCTGTAGCGTCGCCAGCTTCTTTTTCCATCTGGAGGTGCTGGCCGGCGGTCATCAGCACGAAACAAACCAGTGCAATGTTCATCCGAGTAACCTCCCGTGTTTCCGGTCTCCTACAATTCAAGGCGTCGCGGCGTGGTTGACTGCTTGCTTGCAGCCTCGGCCGCACTACGCAGAAGGATGGCCACCGTCACCGGTCCGACCCCGCCGGGAACGGGCGTGAGCACACTGGCGACCTTCCTGACCTCGTCAAACGTGACATCACCGACAATTCTTCGCTCGCCCTTCCGTCCGATGAGGGTGCTGATACCCACGTCGACGACGACGGCGCCGGGCTTGACATCCTCGCCCCGGATCAGGTCCGGTTTCCCCACGGCTACGATGAGCAAGTCGGCTCGGCGGGTATGCTCATACAGATCACGTGTGGCGATGTGGCAACAGGTGACCGTCGCCATTTCGTGAAGCAGGAACAACGAGACGGGCTTGCCCACGATGTCGCCTTGTCCGATCACGACCGCGTCAAGGCCGTGCGGCTTCACCCCCGCCTCCTTGAGGATAGCCATAACAGCCAGCGCCGTGCAGGGCGCGATGATCGGGCCGCCGTAGAGAAGAAGCCCGATGTTCGAGGGATTGACGCCTTCGACGTCCTTATAGGGGTCGATGCAGTATTGCATTGCGTGCGTGTCGATCCCCTTCGGGAGCGGCAGGTTCAGCACGATCCCGGTCACGGACCGATCGTCGTTCAGCTCGCGGAGCACGCTGCGGATGTCCGCCTCTTTCGCATCACCGCCGAGCGTGTGCAGGCGGTATTCAATGCCGACCTCCTGACATCTCTTGCGTTGCGAACGTGCGTAGATCTCACCGGCCTCCGGGTCGCCGACCATCACGGCGTCCAGGCTCACCCGGACACCCTGCGCGGCAAGGGCCCGAACCTGCCGGGCCGCCTCCTGCTTGATGCGTTGCCCCAAGGCCTTGCCGTCGATGAGTCTCGCCGTCGTCGTGGGAGTTGTCGGGTCTTGCATGTGCTCTCCTAACAGTCCCGGGGCATCTATGAGCAAGCCTCCTTCACTGGCGAACGTCGGTGATCGGTATTCTGGACAAAAACGGGAAGCTGATCAAGTTCACGGCGGTCCATGGGCCGTGGATGGGGCTGTGACAGAATCGGCGGGTCCACGTTTCACACAGTGGAATCGCCGAATTGTACTGGCTCGCCTGTTCCCGGTGGTTGACCGGCCGGAAGGAGCATTCTAGAATCACGGCCCGGTTTGATGAACGCTAACCGAAGGAGAAGTCATGGTTGGTCCTGACACGCTTGAGTTTACGGATGAAGGTTTCGACGAAAAGGTGCTGCAGTCCGACACGCCGGTACTGGTGGACTTTTGGGCCGAGTGGTGTGCGCCGTGCAAGGCGCTCGGACCCATCATCAACGAGCTGGCCACCGAGTACGCTGGTAAGGTGAAGGTCGGCAAGGTGGACACCGATGCGAACCGCGAGATCTCGGTGCGCTTCTCAATAAGTGCCATCCCCACGGTCATCCTGTTCAACAGGGGAGAGATTGTCGAGAAGTTCGTTGGCCTCAGAAGCAAAAAGGACTTCCAAAACGCGCTCGACAGGGTCGCAGTAGCTGGGTGAGCCTGGCCCATTGATCATGGTCGAACCGGCGACCAACCTTGACGAGTTCTCGGACGAGCCTCCCGAGGAACGGGTGGAGGGGAGCTGCGGGATGAACGAGGTGTCCGGGAACGCGACGCGCAGCGACAACGCCTCTGAGAAGGTCTATCCGACGACCGCAATCCGGTTCGGCTACATGCGGTACATTGGGGAGTTCACGTATCCGGCAGACATGAAGTTCGCCGCCGGTGCGAAAATCGTCATCCAGACCCAGCGTGGCATCGAAATCGGCAGGCAGGTGTCGTTGATCTGTGTCGAATGTGAAAAGCCGGTCACGCGGGAGCAAGTGAAGGAGTGGGTGGGGCGCAGCGGCGAAGACACCTATATCTTCAATGCCGGACGCATCCTGCGCGAAGCCACAGCCGCCGACCTCGCTGAGTATGCACGGATTCAAGCAGGCTGCCGTCAAAAGCGGGATTTCGCCCAACAGGTGGCCGATGGGCACAGGCTCCCGCTCAAGGTTGTCGAATGTGAGTGCCCATTCGGCGGTGAGCGAATTGTCTTCTATTTCACAGCGGCTGAACGTGTCGATTTTCGCGGTATGGTCAAAGACCTCGCGATGGAGTATCGCACGCGCATCGAAATGCGACAGATCGGAGCACGGGACGAAGCCCGCCTCTTGGCGGACTACGAGACCTGCGGGCGGGAGGTTTGCTGCAAGGTCTTTCTGAAGACGCTCAAGCCGATCAGTATGCGCATGGCCAAGCTGCAAAAGGCCACGCTCGATCCCTCACAGGTCTCGGGTCGCTGCGGGCGGCTGAAGTGCTGCCTCCGCTACGAACACCTGAGCTACGAGGAGTTGGATAGGAAGCTGCCGCGCGTCGGCGTGCGTATTCGGACGAACCATGGTGAGGGTGTCGTGGTAAATCGGCACATCCTCACCCAACTCGTCCATATCCGTATGGATAATGACGCACAGATGGCGGTAGCCGCCGAGGATATCACCGATGTGGATGTGAAACCCGCGCCGGCCGAGGTCAAATCCTCCGAGCCCGCCCGCTCGGGTTCCAGGGGGGTGAAGCGGTCTGAGGCCGCCGCGACCGCCACGACGGTAAAGGAGGCTGGATCGGCGCCGAAGCCTGAGTCGGCACCGGGGAAGCCGAGCACTAAGCCATCCAAACGAACCAAATCCCGGCCCCGTCTCGCAACTGCCCCTGAGGCGCCGGACGGGAATCAAAAGAAGGAGGGCGAGCAGCTGGCTCGTCGTCGAAGGCGTGGTCGGCGAAAGCGGCGGAAGAATACGGGCGACGCGGGCGGCTTCGAGAAGGGTCCGCCACCACCTACGGAGGCTTAGCCCGTTGGGTTGCAGACGCCGACCAGCAGACGGAACCGCTCCTATGTTGAGTGAACCGGGCAAAACGCTTCAGGACCTGGTCAAGCACCTGGGTCGCTATCCCGAGGAGGCTTTTCTGTTCATACGTGAGGGGCTGAGCTATGCGGCCGACCAGATCCACGGGCCGGAGACGGAGGCGCACCAAGCTCTACACCGCTATCTCTCCGAGCACCAGCTCGACTGGAACGATCTCATCGCTCAATATCACGCGGGGCAACTCCCGGAGTCGATGCTGGAGGTGATCGACGCCGCGGGCGGGTATGAGAAGCTCAACCGTCACGTCGGCGGACGCGAGCTTTGCTGGGCTCTTCGAGATTACGCGTTGAAGCGTTGGGGCATTATGGCTCGCGTCGTCCTGGAATCCTGGGGCGTCAGGAGCACGGCCGATTTCGGCAGCATCATCTTCGCATTCATCGACTTCGATATGATGCGTAAGCAGGATGAGGATAGCGTGGACGACTTCCGCGATGTCTATAGCTTCGCGGAGGCGTTTGACGAGCCGTTCCGCGCGGGTTTGCGGAATGGGAACTCGGGGTCGGTAGAGGCATGAAGCATGCCCGGTGCTTTCATTTCGGCGCCGGCGGCGATTCTTTGGAAGATTCGGAAGTGGGTGAGGACTCGACGGTTTCCTCCGGCTTGTGCTCCAGCTTGGCGTTAGTCGGCGCCTCAAGTCGGGATCGAACGTCCACCTCGTCCTTCACATCGCGGATTCCCTTCTTGAACTCGACGATGCTCTTGCCGATCGAGCGGGCAACGTCGGGCAAACGTCGGCCGAAAATCAGCAAGGCGATCACCGCGATAATAATCAGTTCTGTCGTACCGGGCATCCCCCATGCTGGTGTCGCTGGATTCATCGGTTTAATCCTGTTGCCTTGCTCGTCCGCCACGGCGCCGTGCGACTGTATCCCCGACCCTTGATCTCGCTCTCGCGGCTGAGCCAGGTGACGGACCTACCATTTATTATACGTACGGTGACCCGCCGGCGTCAAAGCTCTATATCTATCGGCTCCGCACACAGTCCCACAAGCCCGAATTATTCACGGGGAAGGAACATATCACGCAACTTGATGTAGCGTCACCCCGACAAGCTTGACGCGTGCCAATATCTCTGCCGGTGGTTGCTGACCGCTGAGCACTGAATACTGAATACTGAGTACTGAGTACTGATCGCCAACAGCTACAGGCCGTGGACGATGAAGGGATTGGTCGTCCGTTCGCGCCCGATGGTGGTCTGCGGTCCGTGGCCGGATATGACGCGAGTCTCGTCAGGCAAGGTCATGAGCTGTTCGTGGATGTTGCGAATCAGCCTGTGGCCATTGCTGTGGGGGAAATCGACGCGGCCCACGCTGCCGGCAAAAAGGGCATCTCCGACGAACACGATCCCGAGCTCGCCGCAATACAGCGACCGCCCGCCGGGCGAGTGACCCGATGTGTCGCGAATCTCCCAGTGGCTGTCGTCCAACTCGAGCATCTCACCGGGCGGCAAATCGCGCGCGTCGGTCACCTTGGTGGCCACGCCGGCGCCTACCCGGTCTGACAGGTTCTGCGCCGGGTCCGTAAGAGCGGCCCATTCCTCTTTGGCGAGATAAACGGGGATCGGGCCGATGTTCTCGCGCAGCTCGTCGATGCCCGCGATGTGGTCCATATGGCCATGTGTGAGCATGATCGCGGTTACGTCCAGCGACCTTTGGCGGACATGCTCCACGATGTGTTTTGCCTGCGGCGGCAGACCGGGATCGATGATCCAACATGATCCACCCTCGCGAAAGTAGATTGTGCAGCCGTTCTCAACGTACATCGGATCGTTGGTGATGTGGATCTGAAGCTGTTTGTCGGTCATTTGGGTTTCGAGAAAAAGGGGACGCAGCACTTTTCCTGTAGGCCGGGTCAAGGAAGCTGAAACGAAACGGCAGGGCCCTCGAAAACGAGCTGCGTCCCCTTTTACACTCCCAAAGCGCACACCAACTCCGCTTAGAACTCACCCTACGCCCAACGGGCAAACCCGAAAAGCGCGAAGCGAGACGACAGGGTCCTCGAAAACGAGCTGCGTCCCCTTTTTTTAAGCGGTCGTGCCGCCAGTGAATATGCCGAGCAGCATTTGAACGAGCAAGGCAATAAGGCCGCTAAGAAGCGAGTTTATGACACTGCCAAAAAGAACTTCCATCGTGTACCTCTCATGATAAAGCACGACTTAACTAAAACGAACAGGATTCGTAACAGGGCTTGGCGTTTTGAGTCGTCCGAACCGCACCCAACCAGGACTGCTCCGCCAGAGCCTCGCGCACGAAAATACCCGCCGAAGCGGGTACTTTCAACAAAATGCGGCAATCACCTACTCTCGCCTTGCGACTACCATCGGCCGCGCGGGCTTAACTGCCGTGTTCGGAATGGTAACGGGTGTCTCCCCGCACGTATCGTCACCGCAATTCGCATCCTACCTGTTGCCTGCTTCCTGTCAAGTGAAATACGCCAGGAATTTTGTGGGAGGGTCCGTGACAGAATCGGCGGGTCCACGTTCCACACAGTGGAATCGCCGATTGGGAGCGGAAACACCCATAACGCGGGTGCGACTGGTTCGCCCCCTCACGGTGATCGTTCAGGAGCAACGTGTTCTTCGCCGAAGCACTACGATCAGCGCCACGACTATTACGACCATGAGCAGTACCAACCAATTCATGATGTGCTCTCCACCGCGCAATAAACGTTCGACGAGAGTTGTCCTATGTAGGATACCATTGTGGATGCGACATGTGAAGGAAAAAACCTTGGGCCTCAGCGATTCTGCAGGTTTCAGGCTTTTAGCCCCGGGAGGAGGTTCTGGCGTCTTTTTACGTATCTTTACTCGAATCTCACGAAGATCGTCTTCGCGTGGTCGGGGTCCATGGCGAAGTCGACGGGCAGGCGCGGCGTTTCGATCACTTTGAACTTTCGGTGGCCAGCCCCTTGTTTGACCCGCTCGCGCAGACCGCGCAACGAAAGCCGACGATAGTTCGACGAGATCATCAGCAGCCCGCCGGGTCTTAGCACTTCCAAGGACGCGGTGATAAGTCCCGCCAGGTCCCTCGCAATCGAGAAGTCCTGTTTGCGTTTGCGCCCGTGCGCGAAGCTCGGCGGGTCCAGCAGGATCAGATCAAATTCTTTAGCCTGGCGCTTGGCGCGCTTGAGGTAATCAAATGCCTCTGATTGGATGAACTGGTGATTCGTCAGGTCCAGGCCGTTTAGCTCGAAGTTGACTTGGCCCCATTCCAAATGCTTGGGCGAGATGTCAACGCTGACCGTATGGTCGGCTCCACCCACGGCTGCAGCAACCGAAAACCCGCACGTATAGGCGAACAGATTGAGCACGTCTTTCCTCTCAGCCATGGACCGAATCCGGCTTCGGTTGTCGCGGTGGTCGAGAAACAACCCGACGGAGGGGCCGTTGTAAGGCCTGATCGCAAACTTCAGGCCGCGTTCGGTAATCTCAATCTGCTCCGGGACCGACCTGCCGAGCAGCGGCTTCGGCGGACGGAACTCGCCGACCAACTCGTCGTCGACGCCGGTGCGAACCCTCGGAGGGTGCCCCCTCCTTTGCGAAGCGAAAGGTGGGGGACGAACGTAGACCGCCTGCACGCCCAGCGTATCGCGATACCAGCGGGCGATGGAGCGAAGAGATTCCATCAGCGCCGGCAACGCTTCCTGAATCTGGAGGATGACGAGCTCGCCGTGTTTCTCCGCGACCAGCCTCTTGAGGCCTTCGAGGTCGCCCGTCAACAGGCGATACGAGTCCGTGTTCGCTTCCGCGATACACGCCAGGCGGCGCGTCAACGCCGCGTGCAGCGCCCGCTCCACATCGCGTTTCCCCTCTACAACGGCACTAAACGCGTTCGGCGGCCGGGATGTGAGCGTGATCTTCGATTTGACGGCTGGATGATGAAACGCAATCCGTGCCAGGTGTGAACAGGTCAGCTCAGGCTGCTTTTGCCGCTGCGATCGGTCGTGAAGGCTGTCACCCACCAGGCGTAACCGCACCGATCGTAGCTGGGCTCGCAGGGCGTGAGTGCTTCTGACATTTGTCCGACACCTGATCAGCGCCCGACGCTCCGCTTGCCGGATGAGGCTCAGCGTGGTTTGCGGACCGGCCCTGTGGGACCGACTTTCTAGTCGGTCAAGAGACAGGCTGGAAAGCCTGTCCCACGTCTTTGGCCTCCGCTGTCTCCCCTTTGCGTGCGAGGCTCCGCGCCCAGGACCGATTTCCAACCGTGGCTCGCGCATCCGTCCGAGAACGACGACCACGAATTCCTGTGCGATCCGCATCGACCTGAGGCCGGTACGGATGTGGCTGACAATAGTCGCCTCTTTTCCCAGCAGAAGCACACCGGATTCATACCGGCTAAGCCGGTTCGCCGGTTCGAGCGTTTCGCCCCGCCCGCGGATCCGGGCGAGGATTTCCGCCAGCCCCGCGGTCGGTTGCCCCTGCGTACCGCCTGCATCCACACCGGCCGGTTTCACGACAGCGAGCAGATGCTCATCCTCGTAAAGCGTCGGAACGAGTTTGTTGATCAGCGTTTCAAGTTTCATGATGGGCCACGGTCGCAAGCTCGAGAATCGGGCATCATAGGGATTTCAACGGATCGCCACAATAGCCCGTCAGACGGGTGGGTTAACCCACCGAACAGCAGCCCCGCGTTCTTGATCTGCTGTGCGTGTAGTCAGTTCGCGGAAACACCCCCGAACCACGACCTTCGCCGTCGACGGGACGTTTATGCGATCCCTACAGTGTCCAATGGCACGGGGGCTGCGATTACCGTGGGCGACGTCCCGCCTCGGCGGGACTTGCCCACTCAGCCTTTCAGGCTGTACCAGCGTACGGTGCTGAACGCACCTAAACGGTCACGGCCCCGATTTAGCACGACTCTTGCAGACGATCCTGGGGCGTGTTATACGGACAGTGAACCAAAGTTCCGCCGGGTGCCCGATCCTGTTCGTTAGAAGAGGGTGGGCGAAGGATTGACCAACCGGGATTGTGTCGGGACACCCTCCGTCCCCCACCTTCCTGCGCAAGGATGGGAAACCCGCGCTTTGTCGTTGGATCATAAGACAACGCAAGGGAAAATAGCATGGCATACTCATTTCTTGATCTTGCAGAGGACGTGCTGAAGTCAGCCTCAGCGCCCCTGACATACCAGCAATGTTGGGACCAAGGTCAGGCGAAGGGGCTCACCACAAAAGTGAAGACCAAGGGCAAGACGCCATGGCAAACCATGGGCGCACAACTGTATGTCGACGTGCGTGACAACGCGCACTCACGCTTCGTCAAGGTCGGCAGGCGCCCCACTCGGTTCTTCCTGAAGAGCAGGGAGTCGGAACTGTCGGAGGCTTTACTCAAGAGAATCGAGATTGAGGAGGTCAAGAAGCCTGCGCCCAAGACGACCTATCATGAGCGTGACTTGCATTCTCTCCTAACTTACTACGTTTATGCGAACCCAACCTTCTCGCGTGGACGCAGCATCTTCACGAAGACCATCTTTCACGAAGGTTCACGTCGGAAGGGATTTAACGAATGGCTCCACCCGGACCTCGTTGGTGTGTACCTTCCGCTCGAAGATTGGAAGCAGGACGTGATCAAGTTCAATCAACTTCTGGACAATAACTCGATTAGGCTTTTCTCGTTCGAGTTGAAGAAGAGCCTGAGCAAGTCGAATTACAGGGAATCGTTCTTCCAAGCTGTCTCCAATTCGTCATGGGCACATGAAGGATACCTCGTCGCAGCAGAGATCACCCAAGACGACGATCTCCTTGCTGAGCTAGAACGCCTCTCGGCGTCTTTCGGGATCGGTATCATTCACCTGCACCTTTCGGATTTCAACTCGTCGACTGTCGTCTTTCCTGCGCGCGCACGCCAAATCCTTGACTGGGAGACGATCAACAAGCTCTGCGAGCAGAACAAGGACTTCGCGAAGTTCGTCCAAGATGTGAAGATCGACTTTGAGTCCGAGCGGATTCACCGCTCAGAGTACGATGTCGTGATAAAGGAACCAGAGAAGTACATCAAGGACAAGATGAAGATCGAACAAGATGCTTGAGCAGGTAGGGCAGATCGATGACCTGCCTTTACCATCTGGGTTGAAATGAACATCATCGCCGTATGAAGGTGACGGCGAAGGCAGGTGAATCACCTGCCCTACTCGGCTACGTGAATAGATCGCTTTGACGCTTGCTGGGGATCGACGCCATGAAGATATCTGAACGTAGCATTTCAGCACTTGCGAAGATCGTCACGGGCGACTCGCAGATATCGCCATACAAGAGCGGGCCTACGTTGGTGCGGCTGTTCAACGAGTTTGGTGCGAACGATGTCTATGGCCAAGGTTTTCCTTCACGTTGGTACTACGCCGAGGAGAAGATTCGAGCGATCAACGATACCCATACCCTGTCCGATCTGATCCGAACAATCTTTGATCCCCGTGAATGGCTTGCGTTCGAGAAGTCACCCGATGAAGCGGTGGCCTACTTAAATGACTACCTGAAGTTCGACGGATTTGAAGTGGTCGAGGACGGGGACTTCTTCTTGGTCCGGAACCTCACGAGTGGTGCGGTCGCATTCGATTACCCATCACAGAAGTCGCGAGAAGTAAACCAAATCTTCATCGACCAGCAGATCAAGAAGTGCGATCGCAAACTCTCTGAGAACGATTTCGATGGTGCCATCACTAATGCTCGCTCGATGCTGGAGGCCGTGCTATCCGAGGTCGACTTGGAACTTTCGCCACAGAGCCCGCCACCATACGATGGGGATCTTGGAAAACTGTACAAGCGAGTTCAGAACCTTCTGAATCTCGAACCAAGGCGGACTGACATCGAGGGTCCCCTCAAGCAGGTTCTCGGCGGGCTTGCGAGCATTGTTTCTGGATTAGCGGGACTCAGGAACAAGATGGGCGATGCTCACGTTCGCTCCTACCAACCCGCGAAGAGACATGCCGTTCTCGTAGTCAACGCAGCCAAGACCCTTGCGGCATTCGTTGTGGAAACGAAGGAACATAACGTTGCTAAGGGGACTCGATAAGAACTCGCTGAAGCCGGGCAGCCCCGGTCGGCCACCTGTTTTCGTTCGCCCGGCACGAAGGTTCGATTTCACTGCTGGTCCCAAAGCCGGGTAGGGCAGGTCGATGACCTGCCTTTACCATCTGGGTTGAAATGAACGTCGTCGCCGTATGAAGGTGACGGTGAATGGCAGGTGAATCACCTGCCCTACGCGACTCAAACGTGTGGTCCGCACGGCGGACCCTACGCTACTGATCAGACGACATTGTGTCGGGACGGCCTCCGCGATGACGGACTCTCATGAACCGCAAGCGATTCGCATCACCTGCGCCCCCGGTCTGGTCGACTACCTTCGGCGCGAGGTCGAGGAGCTTGGTTACACGGTCGATTCTTCTCGGCCGACCGGCTTGGAGATCACAGCCGGCATGGATGACACCATGCGACTGAATCTCTTTCTGCGCACCGCGTTCAACGTGCTCGTCCTGATCGATACCTTCAAATGCGCCGATCCGGACGAGCTGTACATGCATGTGCGCGGGCTGGGGTGGGAGGAGATGATCTCACCCGATGAGTACCTCAGTGTGGTCTCGAGCGTGAACACGCCGACCATCAACGATTGGCGGTTCGCAAGCCTCAAGGTCAAGGACGCCATCGTGGACCGCGTGGCTTCGGTGACCGGTGCTCGGCCGAACTCCGGGCCGCTGCGGGAGAACTTCGTCGTCCATCTCTATTGGAACGGGGACGATGCCCAGCTTTTCCTCAACACCTCCGGGCGAAAACTGGCGGATCGAAACTATCGCAAGATGCCGCACAAAGCGCCGATGCAGGAAACGTTGGCAGCCGGTGTCATCCTTGCGACGGGGTATGACGGGTCCGTGCCGCTGGTCAACCCGATGTGCGGGAGCGGCACGCTCGCCATCGAAGCGGCGCTTATCGCCTCGGGTCGCCCGCCCGGGCTGCTACGAGATAACTTCGGATTCATGCACCGCAAGGGGTTCGATTCCGACACCTGGCAGTCGATGCGCCGCGACGCCAAGAAGATTCGCAACAAAGGCACGATCGCCCCCATCATCGCCACCGATATCGATGCGGACGCGATACTGGCAGCCAGAAAGAATGCCGAGACCGCTGGCGTCCACCACATGATCCGGTTCGACGTGTGCGACTTCGCGGAAACACCGATCCCGCCCGAAAAGGGGATCGTGGTCATCAACCCCGAGTACGGCGAGCGACTCGGCGTCATCGCGGAACTTGAACAGACTTACAGTCGCATGGGTGATTTCTTCAAGCAGCGGTGTCCGGGGTGGACCGGTTACATCTTCACGGGGAACCTCGGACTCGCCAAGAGGGTCGGGCTTCGGACGAGCCGCCGCATGGAGTTCTTCAACGCGAAGATCGACTGCCGGCTGCTCAAGTACGACCTGTACGAGGGCACGCGCCGCAAAGAGGATATGGCGCCCGAGTCACCCACGTAGGGCAGGTCGATGAGCTGCCTTGACCATCTGGGTTGAAATGAACGTCATCGCCGTATGAAGGTGACGGCGAAGGCAGGTGAACCACCTGCCCTACGCGACTGCGCAAGCCCGGTAGGGTCCGCGCTCGCGGACCATTTTAGGCCGACACGATGAAACGGATGGTCCGCACGGTGGACCCTACGAAACTTGCATGCGGCTGTTGGAAACGGGTACGATAACGATGAGGAGGCTCGGTGACGTCGCTGAGCAGACGTCATTTGGGAAATGTCGGTTCAAGCAAGGAGAAACGGATATGGGTGATAAGGGAAAAAAGGATAAAGGCAAAAAGGAAGAGCAGAAAAAGGCCCAGCTTAGTGCTAAGGACAAACGAAAAAAGAAAAAAGACAAGAAGGCCAAATAAATGTCCGGTGCTGTCCGGTGACCTTAGCGTCCTCTCAGCGGGTTGCTGGTGTTCGACGACGAGTTGGCGGAGCGACTGGCATCCGCCATGGGGTCGTGGTCGTCCCAGGATTCCCCTGAGCGCAGGAAAATCACCCAGCGCCTAGACTATCTCGATCCACGCCGGAAGGTGTGAAGAGGAAGAGGCCTCCTCCGGCAGCGAACCTGCGTGGGCCAC
>JBARRC010000597.1:0-3984 GCA_049644045.1 Phycisphaerae bacterium | reverse complement strand
TCCAAACGACCCGCGAGGCTGACCAAGGCTTCCTCGATCCGTTTCTCGAAACGCTCATGCATGGCCTGCTCTTTTTCACGACGAGCCGTGCTGCGGCATAGAATGAACGTCTCATCACCGTCAGGACTAGGGCGCAGTTTCACCTCGACCCCTTTTTCTACTTCAGTCCAATCCTCTTGTAGAAGGGCTTGTTCAAATGATCGCAGGGCTGACTTCGGCGTGCCCACACCGCTCCCGCACACCGGCGCGCGGGCTAAAGCCCGCGGCTCGTACGCGTCCGGATGGTCATGTTGTTAGCTTAATCAAGCCGCATTACGAAGTGTCGTTCGATCGGTTGATCAACGGCGTCCTACCAGAGACAGCCGTTGATGAAGTAGTGAACGCCGTCGTGAAGGAAGTCGCCGCCATGGGCTGGACGGTGTGCGACACCTTCCCCAGCCCGATCCTCGGTCACGCCGGCAACCGCGAAGTGTTCGCTCTCCTGACCCGTGCTTGAATCGGATTGAGAAATCCCCACCGCACGCGGATCGTGGTGTTGCAGACCGACGACCCCACTCTATTCCTCCTTGGCAAGAGGGGACGCTAAACACGCACACGTCCTTTGGACGTGGGCTCCCGATTGGGACGGTGAACAATCGCGAGCCCACCTCGGAACGGGATGGGTGGAGGACGGAGGCACTCGTATCGTGCAGCGCAGTCTTTCGGAACCTCGAAGGCTGGGTTATGCAGGTGTTTAGCGTGTAGCGCCGCCCCTTGTGGGCGGCGAGCTGCGGTCGTCGCTTTAACCGTGCCACTCACGAGGGGTGGCGCTACATTGCCTGTGGAAGCCGCGCGTGTGTGCCCCATCCATCCCGGCGTTTTGTTGCCCCGGACAACCGTCTCGGCGTGTCGCCGGGATGGGTGGGGAACGGTTGCACGTACAAGACACGCGTGTCGTCCAATCAGTCCCCCACCCTTCGCTGCGAGCGTTTCATGATTACGGACATGTGTCGGCGGCGAAGGATGGGGCACACTGCCCAGGACGAAAGCCGAAAGAGCCACGCCGAACACGGAGTACCAGGAAATAGGTATGATGTCCCCCGATTTGTTGTCCCCCGATTTCAGTTGATCTGTTATAGGGCAAACGATGACGATGAAATCGGCCCATCGCGTCGCATCCAACCATTACTGCAAATCCAACTTCCTAAGGATTATTGGGACAATAAGAGCTAGGACGAATGTAAACACAGGGACGGCATACGCGGAAAGGAACTTACGCCGAGTCTGCAGGTCAAACGGCCAGACCGGCGCCTGATCGGCGATCTGTTTCAGCTCCCTGAGGGTGTCGAGGCTTTTGTATGCTTCGGTTGGAATGTCCTCTTCTGGCAGGCGAGTCACTATCTGCCTGTACTCTTGACCGAGCTTGTTGTGTATCGTTTTTTGAAAGGACTCTTTTTGCTCACGCATGACCCGCCGGAACGGGAGCAGCGGCGCAAGGAAAGCAAACGGGCCAAGAACGAGGTAGACAACGCCGGCGACCGCGATCAGCAAGGCCATTTGGGGACTGATCTTGGTCCCGAAGATTTTCAGAGTGATCACCGCTACGGCGATGTTCACCCCTGCCACAGCCAGCAGGTACTGGTTTCGGATTCCGATCTGCCCGATCGGTGCCAGCCCTCCGCACCTATCGCTATGAAACGGGTTCATCTTCACGGTGGAGTGCTGCACCATACTCCGCAGAAACAGGACGGTGCAGACGGCGCGGACGCCGTAGAGCGTCACAACGAGGTAGAGCACCGGCCACGGCCACAGCAGAAATAACCAGCCCGCCCCCCGCAGCTGAAGCGGTTCACCCTCCTGCCAGTCATCCGGTTTGAAGCTCTGCCAACCTCCGTACTCCGAATCGGTGAGCGCTCCATACACCATGATCGACAATAGCACGCCAACGATCGCACCGACCATGTATCCTGTGACATTCGCGAAGCCGAAGCGTCTCGACCACACTGGAAGGGCACCACCGCGCATCCACTCCTCGCGAGGTAGCACAGCGCCCGATGACAAGGTCTTTGAGAGCCGGCCCGGGAATGAAGTCCGTTCCGCAGTCATGAAGCACAGAACCAGCGGCACCGTGATGAACAACGTGAAGGCGAAGTTGACGTCATCGAGAAACCCGAAGCTTCCTGGGTTCGCTTGACGGTCTGCAAGAAGGACCGTGTCGGTTCCGATCGCTACGATCAACGGGAAGACCCAAAGCGCTGCCACGGAAATCACACAGGGCAACACGTAGGACTTCCAGGCACGGAACGGTTTCTGGGGAGAGTCCGTGAACATCCAGTGAAGGGCCGACCACCGACCCGTATCGAGATTGCTCAGAGGCCCAATACCGTTCGCCTCTTCTGCTGACATGCATTGTTCTCCAAACTTCGAGTTTCGATTTGAGAAACTA
This sequence comes from Phycisphaerae bacterium, assembly GCA_049644045.1. Lineage (GTDB taxonomy): Bacteria > Planctomycetota > Phycisphaerae > UBA1845 > UBA1845. The sequence continues at coordinate 1,559 of JBARRC010000597.1, read as the reverse complement.
GGAGTCTGTCCGACTAACGAAAAACGCCGGGTGCCACTGGCAGCTTGTCTGCCAGTGCTTCTGCCTCATGTCTACATCAACCACTGGCGGGCAAGCCGCCAGTGCCACCCTGCCGTGCCACATACCCTCGTTACGACGCGGCCAGTTGCCGCAGTACGGCGGGTAAGATCCCGCCGTTGCGGTAGTACTCCACCTCGACGGGAGTGTCGACGCGGGCCGTCAGTGTGATCGAGCGCGAGGTTCTGGTCTTCGGGTCTGTCAGGCGGACCTCGATGTTCTGCCCGGGCTTCAGATCGTTGGACAGGCCGATGAAGTCGAAAACCTCGTGACCGGTTATGCCGAGTGACTCGCGATTGTCACCATCTTTGAACTGCAAGGGGAGGATGCCCATTCCGATCAGATTGCTGCGGTGGATGCGCTCGAAGCTCTCCGCGATCACCGCCCGGACACCGAGCAGGAGTGTTCCCTTGGCCGCCCAGTCGCGTGACGAGCCCGTGCCGTACTCTTTGCCTGCGATCACCACCAGCGGCATTCCGTCGGCCCGGTACTTCTCAGCTGCATCGAACACGGGCATCTGCTCTCCGGTCGGCAAATAGATGGTCACGCCGCCCTCGGTGCCGGGTGCGAGCAGGTTTCGCAGACGGATGTTCGCAAAGGTGCCGCGTGTCATGACGCGGTCGTTGCCCCGGCGTGATCCGTAGGTGTTGAAGTCCACCGGTTTGACGCCCCTCTCTTGTAGATAACGACCCGCCGGCGAGTCCGGCTTAATCGCACCGGCCGGTGAGATGTGGTCCGTCGTCACCGAGTCAGCCACCATGACCAACACGCGAGCCCCGCTGATCGGCGCGATCGGCTTGACCTCCTTTGTGAGCCCCGCAAAGAACGGCGGATTCTGCACGTAGGTGCTGGACTCGTCCCAGTGATAGGTGTCGCTGGTCGCCCCGCTGATCCGGTTCCACTCCACGCTGCCGTCAAAGACGCTGCCATACTGCCGGCGGAAGCTTTCGGGTGTCACCGATTGACTGACCGCCTCGGCGATCTCAGCCTGCGACGGCCAGATGTCCTTGAGGTACACATCCTTCCCACCTGATCCGACGCCCAACGGCTCGGATGTCAGGTCGATGTCGGTCGTGCCGGCGATGGCAAAGGCCACCACCAGCGGCGGCGAGGCCAGGTAGTTGGCCTTCACCAGCGCATGGACCCGGCCCTCGAAGTTCCGGTTGCCGCTGAGCACCGCGGCGGCGACGAGATCACCATTCGTCACCGCCTGGGCCACCGGCTCGGGAAGCGGGCCGCTGTTGCCGATGCACGTGGTGCAACCATATCCCACCGTGTGGAAACCGAGCTGTTCCAGATAGGGTGTCAACCCTGCGTCACGCAAATAATCGGTCACCACACGCGAACCGGGCCCCAGGCTCGTCTTGACATAGGATTTGGCCCTAAGCCCCTTCTCGACGGCCTTCCTGGCGACGAGACCCGCGGCCAGCATCACCGAGGGGTTCGAGGTGTTCGTGCAGCTTGTGATGGCTGCGATGACCACCGATCCGTGGGCCATCTTC
>JBARRC010000596.1:0-5177 GCA_049644045.1 Phycisphaerae bacterium | reverse complement strand
CAACAGTTCATCGGTGCAGCACGGAATGTACGGTACTTCATTGCCGTGGATGTCCACCAAACGCGTGGTCTGGGGGTTCTCGTTTAACGGGCAAAGTGGCTCGACGGTTGCACAGGATGCGATGGCGCGGAAACGGATCGTAGCCATGACAACCGGCCCGTGGGTCCCGGTTCCACCGAGGGCGATGCGCACGGCGTAAAAGATCGTCCCTTCAGACTCATCAATTTCCTTGAAGACCTCTTCAACGAAGGGGGAGGATGGATCCACCGTGCCGCCGGGTGCCACGTCGATCACCTCGAGCGCCGTTGGATCGTAGCGGGTGAAAAACTGCCCGCCGGCAACGAGCGCGATGCTCGGATACAGCACGACGTTGACGGCGAATTCCTTGCCGAGGCCATAACATTCCCCCGTGGGCAGCGAACCGGGAGCGGCCTCGAGGCACAGCTCGGGCTCTTCGTTGCACACGCAGTAACCGGTCAAGGGGTTGCAGACGGCGCCGAAGCAGTCCTCGTCCGTTTCGCACTCGAGGTCGGTCGGCATGGGAATGCCGACGCAATTGCCCGCGCCGTCGCAAGCGTCGTGAATCGTGCACAGGTCACCGTCGTCGCACGGATCGGTGTTGTAGGCGTAGAAGCATCCCGACTCCGGATCGCACAAATCATCCGTACAAACGTCGTCGTCGTTACAATCGAGCGGCGGGCCGCCCACGCACTCGCCGTCTTGACAAGTGTCGCCTGTCGTGCACACGTCGCCGTCGTCACACGGCCCGTCTTCGTTGACCGCAACAATACCGTCGCAGTTGCCTTCCGGCCCGTCTGGATCGCATGCAAGGTCGGTGCAGGGATCCTCATTGTCCGGACAGGTCACGGCTGAGCCCCCGCTGCACGTTCCGTTCTGGCAGGTTTCGCCGACGTTGCACGCGTCCTGGTCGTCGCAGGGCTCGCCTTCGTTGGTGGGCTGACGCTCGCAGGTATCCAGATCCTCGTTGCAGACACCCACGTTGCACTGGTCATCCAAGAAGCTGCAATCGCGCGGTGCTCCAATGCAGACGCCGTCCACGCAGGTGTCGTCAACGGTGCAAAACTCGCCGTCGTCGCAGCTATCGTCCATCTCGCAGTGTTCGAGCATCAAAGCGGCGATCGCGTCCACCAGGTCGGTACCGGGGTCTTGCGTTTGGAACGTCGATCCGCCCGTGCCTGCCGCGAGGTCGCCGGCGAGGCCGGTCACGCAGGCATCTGAGCCGGTCCCGGTGATGGGTGACACGATGACGTCATTCCCTGGCGCAGTCGCAACCGCGATCGCGTTCTCGATGGAATCGCGGTCGTCGCCGGGATCGTTGCAGCCGTCGGGCAGGCTTCCGTTGCAGGAGCCCTCATCCGCGATAGGGATGATGAGGTGTATGGCGTCGGGGTCAGGGATCCAGCCGAATCGCTCTGCGACGATCGCCGTGGCCGGTCCCCAGGACTCGAACGCGGAGAGTGTGTTCGGGAATTCGCAGCTCGTCGGGTCGCCCGGAACCGTGCCTCCCAGCAGCGTCACTACGTCGTTGGTCAGGCAGGGAAAGTCGCTGTCCGGCGTCTCGGTGATGCCGAGAAGGGTTATGTTGGGCACGACGTCGAGCACCGCGAGCTCCGTGAGCATCTGCTCAATCCCCGAACAAAGCGCGGCCGCCTCGTCCTTCATGGAACCCGAGGTGTCCATGATGAACACAACATCGAGCGGCGGGCACGTATACTCGATGACGCACGGCACACAGCCGGGGATCGGCGGGTTCGAGCAAACGTCCCCTGAGCAAACGTCTCTCGTACACGCGTTGCCGTCATCGCAATCGAGATCCGTTTCACATTCAGACAGCCCGCCGGCCATCTTCACCACTCTGTGAAAGACCCGCGTATCCGATAGGACGGATTGAGTGCTTGCTGTGGATGAGGAGTCACCGCCCGAGGCGAGACTCGCTGGCATCGCCGAGGAAAAAACCCACAGCCACGTGTTGATTCGGATGATTTGAGTTCTTCTTCCCCTTCTCATGGATGCTATTCCCCAATACCCCGGTAGGTTATATGTGGTTGCTCCGCCCCCACATCCCCTGGTGGTTTGGAACCTTGGAGAATCCCCTGCGGCGGAACTCCGCTTCTCCACTTTAGCACAGTGCCCTAATTGCTTCAAGGTAGTGCTACATTTAGGAATGCCAACTTGATGGCCGTCGCCCTTGTTATCGGAAGCAGGCGTTTCTCAAGGGGCGTCTCGCCGTAATGACGGTTCACCCCGCCGTGTCCGTCGAGGCCCCTCTCCCCCAGAATTAAGGTGTAAGTGATCTTATTCAACGGGAGGGCGACTCGCCGGGTATGAACTTCGCCTTGCGCTAGCTCTCCTGGTCCGGCTGTACGTTGGGGTTTGGCACATTTTCTTTCGCCGACAGCCCCCGGCACGGAGTAGCAGCGCAAGCCGGGAAGGAGCGGTCTGCCGGAAACCCCAGCGGTTTTGGAAATCTGGGCTGTTTCCCTGCAATTTGTGCAGAATGTTATTGGAAGTGCGTTGTGAATCTGGTAAATTGGTCAAGGTGTCTAGCAGAAATTGTGCGCGTGTTGTGCTGGTGTATGCAGCACTCGCGCTCCGAAACGGCAGCGGACGGGTGTAGCCATATCACATCGGCTACGTCCTCAGGTTCGTTTGTCTTGTATGAGACGCCAGTGTGGGGAGAGCAAGGGTCTCTGGCCGGTTTCGTTCGATGCCATTCGAGGGCGTTGAGCCGGCCGAAATTCACAGAAAGGTGGGAGGGTTCCATGGGCCGGGAAGGAAGGGCACGTCGTGTTGGCCAGTTCGTTTGCTGTCCGATCTTTCTTCTTATTGCGGCGTCCGGTGCATTCGGCGATACGACTCCGATCGGCAGCAGTTCGGAGCCGAGTCTGGACGAGATCTTTTCCGTCCTCTACACGAGCGGTGAAACCCTGACCCGGGTTGACGACTTCGTGGACGGAGGATGCGCCGCCGATGAGGGGTTGGTCCTCGACCTTGTACAGGACCCGATTGAACTGGGCGGACGAACGGATCAGACCTGGCAGGACGGGCTCGCGAATGTCAATGTCAGAGTCAAGTTCGCCGGGTACAGCCATACCGTCGGCTGGGAACGCGACGGTGTGATCACACCACTTTTCGCCGTGTTTGGCTCCGGTTATGAGGCGGTGGGCGGCGCCACCAACGTCGACATGAGCGGCGGGCCTTTCCGCTGGATCGACGACGTTGGTTTCAACACGTGGTCGTCGGATGTGTCGGACAACAACGACGGCGTCGATCACATGGTCACGTTTCTCGTCACGGGTGGTGCCACAACGACCACCACGTGGGTGTTTTGTTTCGATGACGAGTCGGGTGGCGGTGATCGCGATTTTAACGATGCCGTGGTGGAGGTCATGATCACTACACCCGAGCCGCCGGTGTGTGACGACCCTTGTGCGCCGTGCGCGAGGACAGGCAACGCCCTCGATGAGATCACGCTGGTCGACGTCAACTTTAATGGCACCAACACGACGTTCACCTATCAGGTTTGCCAGGTGCAACCGAATCCGAACCTGAGTCATTGGGTTCTGGGTTTGTCTTCCGATTGCCTGGACCGGCTTGTGGCGCACTCCGGCGACTCGGTCGGGCGGGATCCGCGCACCGGTGTAACAGGCGTCAAGTTTGAAACGGACAGTGGCGTTGCGTCTTGTGACGGCGTCTGCGGCGGCACGGGTGATCTATTCACGATTACCCTGTCCGGCCAGGTGGCAACGGGGTGTGTCACGGTCGGTACGAAGTCGGGTCGTTCGATTGGCTACGCATGTGTCGAAGGGCCCCGCTGCGAATGTACGAGCAACGAAGACTGCGACGACGGGAACCCGTGTACGGACGATGTATGCTCGAACGGCGAGTGCGTCTACACCAACAACAGCGATGCGTGCGACGACGGGGATGCCTGCACGACCAACGACACCTGTTCGGACGGTGCGTGCGTAGGCGGTCCGCCGCCGAACTGCGATGACGGCAACGTCTGCACCGACGACTCGTGCGATTCAGCCACCGGCTGCGTGCACACGAACAACACAGCTTCCTGTGACGACGGCGATGCCTGCACAACCAACGATACGTGCTCGGGCGGTGCGTGCGTGGGTGGCCCGCCTCCAAACTGCGATGACGGCAACGTTTGCACCGACGACTCGTGCGACTCAGCAACCGGCTGTGTGAATACGAACAACGCGGCTGCCTGCGACGACGGCGATGCGTGCACCACGAATGATACCTGCTCGGGCGGTGTGTGCGTGGGCGGTGCGCTGCCGGACTGCGACGACGGCAACGTCTGCACGGACGACTCGTGCGACTCAGCCACCGGTTGCGTGAACACGGACAACACGGCCTCCTGTAATGACGGCGACGCCTGCACCACGAACGATACCTGCGCGGGCGGCGCGTGCGTGGGCGGTGCGCCGCCGAACTGCGACGACGGCAACGTTTGCACCGATGACTCGTGCGACTCAGCCACCGGGTGCGTGCACACGAACAACACGGCCTCCTGTGACGACGGCGACGCCTGCACCACGAACGATACCTGCTCGGGTGGCGTGTGCGTGGGCGGTCCGCCGCCAAACTGCGACGACGGCAATGTCTGCACCGACGATTCCTGCGACGTGGCGCTCGGGTGCCGCCATGTAAACAACACGGCTCCGTGTGACGACGGCGATGCCTGCACGACCAATGACACGTGCTCGGGCGGTGCGTGCGTTGGCGGTCCGCCGCCGAACTGCGAGGACGGAAACGTTTGCACGGACGACTCGTGCGACTCAGCTACCGGCTGCGTACACACGAACAATACGGCCGCCTGTGACGATGGCGATGCCTGCACGACGAACGATACCTGCTCGGGCGGTGTGTGCGTGGGCGGTCCGCCGCCGAACTGCGATGACGGCAATATGTGCACCGACGATTCGTGTGACTCAGCCACCGGGTGCGTACACACGAACAACACGGCTTCCTGTGACGACGGTGACGCCTGCACGACGAACGATACCTGCTCGGGCGGCGCGTGCGTGGGTGGTCCGCCGCCGAACTGTGACGACGGCAACGTTTGCACCGATGACTCGTGCGACTCAGCCACCGGCTGCGTGAACACGAACAACACGGCTTCCTGTGATGACGGTGATGCC
>JBARRC010000595.1:0-1653 GCA_049644045.1 Phycisphaerae bacterium | reverse complement strand
GGACTGAGATCTCGTCCGGCAACGTCATCCCAGCGATGAATCGCTGGGCTATTCTCACTTGCCCCTATGGGGCACCTTTGGAAATGTGGGTAATAGCAAGACTTCAAGCCTGCGGCTCTCGTCAATCGGCGCCGGGCGCGATCAGCCGGTTGCTGGTATGCCGGGTCGATAGGATCCGCCGTGGCAACGGGGTCTGAAAGATCGGCGGCGCCTTGACGTTGCCGAGCAAGGCCGATCCCTGCCGGGCCTGCCAGGACCGGTCGCACAGATTCACGTAGGCGAAGTGCACCGTCCACCTTCCGCGATCGACCTCGGCACCCGCCTGGGCGGGGGCCCGACGAAGCTTGTCGACGGAAATCCGCGCAAGTTCGATCGATTGACCGGGCGCCACCTCGACCAGAAGCGCCGCGTCGAAGTCATGCCATGAAGCCGCCGGCTTGGGGAACAGCGGCACATCGCGCCTTGCTCCGTCCAGTTCCCAGATCCATCGCCCGCCGGCAAACGGCGGCGACCTTCCGAAGTTCCTGTTGATCAGCATCGGTTGGTCGGTCCGGTTCGTGAGCACCGCAACAAGCGACGATCCTTCCTGGTCCACGGCCAGCGATGCCTCCTGACCGCCTCGTGAGACGGACGCCGGCGCACCCTCCGTAACCGTGATCGTCGCCTGGTTGCTGACCACACGCCCCACACGCTGGGCGGCCAGGACGGCGTCTTCCCATTGCGGAACGTAGTCCATCACGACGGTGTACGTACCGCTGTCGAGAAGCGGATAACGCGCCCAACCGCGATTGAACGCGCAGGCCGGGAGCGTGACCCGTTCTCCCGGTTCGAGCACGCCGCTCGGTCCGCCGTTGAGGCGATCTTGAACGGCGGCCACCACCGCAGCGTCCGCAGCGATATCGTCAACAGTCAACTCGATCACAGAAGCGTCGGCCTTGCGTACGTGTAAGAAATCGGCAAGGTCCAGCATATCACCCACCTGTCGCGCGTCGTTCGTTGTCGCCTTCCGCGTGTCGGGGTCGATATCGAAGGGAACCCGGGCGGGGTACTTCGAGCGGTTGACCATGGTCATGTTCAAATCGACCGATTCGTCCCACGCGATCCGCGTCTTCGAAAACGATAATTGTATCTCGACGCCGGCAAACATGATGCGGTCCAGCAACAAGAGGACGGCCCTCGCGCGAAGGGCGCTCTCCACGTCGTCACCCTCAGCCGCCGCCTGCAACTGATCGGCGGCCGGCATGCCGATCGCACACAACCGTCGCGTCGCGAAGGTTCGCTTCTCGTACGACGAATCGCCGAGGTCGCGAATCAATGAGGCGATCTCATTGTCCGTCGCCGGGCCGGTCAAGGGTAGCTCGCCGTCGCCGCATACGTCATACGGGCGCACGATCATGAGGGCGAAGATTACCACACCCACAATATGTTTTGCCCTGCCCCGCATCACCAGCAATGCACCTCCGTTCGTGTAGGAGGTATTACATCATCCCAGCCGGGGTGACGCAAGGATGAGGGATGAAGGATGAGGGTGTGCCCATATTTTGTGGCATCGTGTCATTCTGTCGTCCTACTGAGATCGTAGCGGCCTGCGTCCTCGCAGGCCGTTTTCCCGGGCAAGTGCTATTGCGTACAACGGCCGGCGGGGGCGCAGGC
>JBARRC010000594.1:0-1512 GCA_049644045.1 Phycisphaerae bacterium | reverse complement strand
CTCCAGCGCCTTGAACCAGCGGCGCGTGTCGCCGCGGGTGAGCTTCCGCTGGAAATCGAGCCAATGGGTAACGCCGTCCAACTCCAACTCCAGTCTCATATCGTCTCCTGTCGATTAGGTTCCCGTGACGTCCTGCAACTGGCTGGTGCGCACGGTGAACTCGAAGAAGATCGGATCGGCCGAACCGGCCTCGCCCGCCGGCCGCGGATCGGAGATGATCCGGCTGTCGTTGTCGGTGTAGAAACCGATCTCGCCGAGCTGCCCACCCTCCGGCCACACCCGCACCTGGAACCGCGTCTTAGCCTCGTAGGCGGTCCTGATGATCGTGTACGGGTGGGTGGCCGTTTCGGTGTACGCTACCCGGACCGTGAGCTCGACCGGCTGCCGCTTGCCCGTCCCGGTGATGGCCACGTCCCCGTCGAAGGTGTACGCCTCGCCGGTCAGCCTGTCGCCGCCCGACTTCGTCACGCTGTTCGCGTAACCGCTCATGTCCGTCCAGGTCCCGCCCGCGTCGGAATACTCGACTTTGGCGTCGGTCCAGCTTTCAACTCCTGTCGCCTGTGCCATGTCAACCTCCCTCAAGAACCATGAAATCCGTTACTTCCCTCTGCAATCGTTCCACTATGTTTGGCGTCAATTCGAGCTTTTGGGCCAGAGCCTCCGCATCGGCCTCCATCAGTTGCAGCCCGTCCGCTATGCCCAGCTTGCGCAGCCGTCTGGCGCGATACCGCCACAGACCCGGCAGCACTGAGAGCGGCGGCGGGGCAACAGGCGCGATGCGCTCCTTCTCCGTCAAGCCATTGCGGCTTCTCTCCGATAACTGCGCCAACTGGCTTATGGTCCCGGCCCGGATGATGCCATTGCCCGTATCCAAATCCATGAGCACGCGATACCACATCAGAAGATGCCCAGGGTGATGACGAAGCGGATGCCCAAATACATCGCGCCCGCGTACTCGAATGTGGCCCTCTCCGCCCGCCAGGCGTACGTTTTGACGCCCACGAGACCGAAGAACGGCTTCGTATCCTGCGCTTCCAGTATGGCCACGATTTCGTCGGCGATGGGCAGGGCCACCTTCATTTCTTGCCCGATGTTCCCCGAACGGTGCGCCGCGTAGAGGTCGGCGTGGAACACGAGTGCGGTGTGCCGTATTCCGGCCTGGTAGGTCGAGCGGTCGGTCTCGGTGTCCGCCGGGGCTATGCTCTCCCAATACACCTGCAAAAGCGGCGGCTCGTTGATGCTCTCGGTCAATTCGTCGTAGCTCTGGTGCGTGGCCAGGCTGGCCGCCGCGCCCAAGGTAGCATCCAGGGCGTCGCAACACTGGGCCAGGGTAACGACGGTCGGCGTCGGCGCGCTCATTTGATGACTATCCTTCCCACCGCGTCGCCGATGATCTTGCGGATGCGGTTGTAGTTCTTGCGGAAGGCGGACTCCAGATAGGGCCGGGCCCTAGTTCCGCGTACGGCTATGGCCCTACAGATGGCGTAGGCTATGCTGCGCTCCGTCTTGGGC
>JBARRC010000593.1:0-3121 GCA_049644045.1 Phycisphaerae bacterium | reverse complement strand
CCGGTAGGCATCCTGTTTGGAGACGTTGTCCGGGAAGACGATCTCACTGCGGTAGTGCATCGCCCATCCGTCCCCGTCCTCGGTACCCTCGATATATATCTTCTGCGTTTCGGCATGCGCATCGACGAAAGCCCGGTTGAAGGTCCAGGGCTTTCCGTGCCAGCCGCGCACTTCCCGTGTGGGGCCGGGATCAACACCGCCGAGGAAATCGCACTGCTCCCTCCAGCATGACCACGCCCACCGGCCGATGTTCTCCTCATAGTAAAGCGTTCTCGCAGGTGTCGGGACGCGTGAGGTAGGCCGCATATAAGGTGAATTGGTCCGCATTACGCCGCCCTGTTGATTGGCGACCATGAAGACGTTTGCCGCAAAGCTGTTGCCAAAGTGGTCGAACGAGGAACGCTCGGTGTGCGCAATCCAATCCGGGCAGTGAGCCCCACGCGGCGGGCCGTCGTCAGCCGGGCACTGGAACAACTCGAGATCGAGTGTGGTATCTCGTTCGGCCTGGTCTCGGAGGAAAGTGCCCTTTACCCAGGCGCTCCTGAAACCACCCTTGTACAGGATGTCATTCATTGGTCGCGTTGCCGGTCCAAATCCGCACGCCGTGGAGTACTTGCCGTTCAGTCGGGGGTCAGCCACGTATTCACAGGCGTTCGGTTCGCCGATGCCGGCCTTACCTCCGAATTCATATGCACCAATGAACCACGGGTCGTTGCACATTTCGTCGGATGGATGATCCGGACCGCACTGGAAGAACTGCTTGGGGTGCACCGGGATCCCCCAGCCGCTCGGATCGTCAGCCTCGTACACCCGACTGCTCGTGGCGATGTTTTTGATGTGCGACAGACACGCCGATTGCTTCGACTGCCTGCGTGCCGCCTCCAATGAGGGAAGCAAAATCGCAATCAACAACGCGATGATCGCGATGACAACCAGTAGCTCGATCAGCGTAAAGCCCGCTCGCGAGCCACTCCGATGCCGACTGTTACTCCGTATCCCAGTGAACATGACGATTTACCTCCTGAAAGCTCTGTGGACACCTCCCAAAGCATCACACCACTTACCATATCTTCACTTTACATGCACGTCCTAGCAACATAACAAGGATACCGCGCCGCCTCGATCAATACAATAGGCCGACGTTTGCGCCACCTGGGTTGAACGGCCGGTGCATCTTCTCGAAGACCACTTGGTGGCTGAGTTGCCGGTACACGCAACATCATTCACACCGACGGCGGCGCAGGTCTCTCTATCTATTAAGACACCGCAACCACAAAAGTGACGGATAAAAAACCGGCGAATCTTGACGATTTCCAAAAAAAAAGGTGTTTCCGAGCGATATGATGGTGATCCTGATGAGCTGCGACCTTTCCGACCAGGAGTTGTGGAGCGGGATCGATCGAAACGCGCCCGAGGTGGCTGAACACCTCGCTCAGTGCGCGTCCTGCCAGGCCCGGGCCGCGCAACTTCACGCGGGGATCGAGGCGGTCACCGAAGCGTCGACACCGCCGGCACCACCTATGCCCGCCAAGATAGGCTCCTACGTCATCCAGCGTCGTTTGGGACGAGGGGGAATGGGAATCGTCTACGAAGGCGAGCAGCAGACGCCCAAACGCCCGGTGGCTATCAAGGTCGTTCACGGCGGGCAGCACGTGGACGAATACCGCCTCAGACTCTTTCAACGCGAGGCCCAGACGCTCGCCCGACTCAGGCACCCGGCGATCGCAGCGATCTATGAGGCTGGGCGGACCGACGACGGGCAGCATTTCTTCGCAATGGAGCTTGTCCGGGGTATCGCGTTGAACGAATACGTTCGGGATCAGAAGATTCCGCGACCACAACGGCTCGACCTTTTTTGCAAAATCTGCGATGCGATCAACTACGCCCACCAGCGCGGGGTGATTCATCGGGACCTCAAGCCGACGAACGTGCTTGTGGACCCCGACGGCAACCCGAAGATTCTCGATTTCGGCTTGGCTCGCATCACCGATCCCGACGCAGCTCTAATGACCACCACCCACGACGTCGGCAGGATCATGGGGACCCTGCCCTACATGAGTCCGGAGGAGGCACGCGGGAACTCGGATGAGATCGACGTGCGCAGTGATGTCTATTCCCTCGGCGTGATCTTTTATGAGATGATGACCGATCAATTGCCTTACACCGTCAAGGGGGCGGCGTTGCATGAAGCTGTTCGCGTCATCTGCGAGGAGCCCCCCCGCAAGCCCAGTGCGGTCGATCGCACCCTCCGTGGGGACCTGGAGACCATCGCGATGAAGGCGCTGGAGAAAGAGCCCTCGCGCCGATACCAAAGCCCCGCCGTGTTTTCGGAGGATATCAGGCGATACCTGGTGGATCAGCCGATCCAGGCCCGGCGAGCGAGTGGTCTGTATCAACTACGGAAGTGGGTCATCCGGCATCGGTTGTTCGTCACGTTTGCCGTTGCCTCCATCATTGTGGTGACCGCTGCGAGGTTCTGGGTGGACCAACAGGGGAACGTAGCTCGCAGGGGCGTTCAGAAATACAATGAGTTGCTGGAGCTTCGGGGGGCCATCATCGAGAATGAGGCCGCTGAGATTCTGCACGATGCGGACCGGTACGACAAGGCTGAACCCAAATACCGGCGCGCCTTGGCCACATTCCAGCGCCTGCAGCAGGACGACCGGGCCGCGTCCACGCTGCTGGCATTGGCCACGCTCCTGATCCAGCGCGATGAGCCGACGGATAAGGACTATGAAGACGGTGAGGACTTCCTTCTCGAGGCACTGGAGATTCTCGAGCGCGATCCTGTCGCCCGGCGGTCCGAACGGCGTCAGGCCTTGGAGGGTTTGCGGACGTTGTACGGTCCGGAAATCTGGGACGAGCCGGAGTATCTCGCCGAGGTCGAAACGCAGATCGAGATCCTCGACGCCGCACCGGCACAGCCCAATCCCAAACTCGAACTCCCATACGATCCACTCAAGGATCACAACTGACTGTTGGAACGATGTTTGCGGTTGTGGGACGTCGGAGGTACCTGCGCACTGTTGTTCCTTCCGGCGCGGAGTGCAAATCGGGTCTCAGAGCGTGTTTAGAAAGCTGGAGGAACCCTGCCGTTGGGTGCCACTGGCGGCTTGTCCGC
>JBARRC010000592.1:0-2787 GCA_049644045.1 Phycisphaerae bacterium | reverse complement strand
GACTCGAACCGTCGACCTGCGGTTTACAAAACCGCTGCTCTGCCGACTGAGCTACGGTGGCGAATAGCATCTAAGCTATTGTAAAATAAGCACTTCTGTCTCTTCCCGCAATCCCTCGGTAACAGCGGTTTCGGCAAAAGGGAGAATACTAGGGAGAATACTTTTCCCGGTCGATCCCCAAGCCGATAGCTCACGGGCAGCGTTTCTCCGCCGAGGATGACAATAGGGGACGGCCACAAGTACGCCTCCAAACCGAGAGCAAGACCGAGCGCCGGTTCATCACGATCCGCGACAAGCGGAACGGCAAAACATCCTACCACAAGGTCTACCTTCGCACCAAGAGCGAAGAGGTCGCTCGACGGCGGCTGCTCGACGTGACATTTGCCGAAGACCAGAGCCGCACGCGGCAGAGACGCATGGCGGACAATCTCTCATGGCTTCGCCGGTTCGCGATCAGCCTGCTCAAACGCCATCCCTCGAAGCACAGTATCATAGGCAAGAGCCAGATCGCCGGTTGGAGCAATGACTTCTTGATGGAAGTCCTTATGGCGCAAGGGGTTTAATGTGCGCTGGCCCTGAGCTGTCATCCCGATGGGGACTGATGTATTGACGTTGGCAAGAATAGACGTTGACCCTGACATTGCAGAAAGAGGCGACAATGCACAATTCGCTGGTGACGCTGTCGAGCTTGGCGCAGTTGCACTCCACAGTAAGACCTACGGCCAAACGGTCACTGCGAGCGGAGAACTGATCGACGATGCACCAAATGCGGCGGCAATGATAGAGCACAGCCTTGCCAATTCCATGGCACTAAGCATTGACAGTCTGATTCTTGCCGAGGTTCTCGCAAATGCGGGATCGACGACCGCAGTCGGCGGTGCAATTACACATGCTCAATGCACGCATGCCTTGGAGGCGTTGGAACTGAACAACCACACGCCGACGGCGATCATAGTAAATCCGGCGATCGCTTACGACATTCGCATCCTGACGACAGGCGACGGCACCAACAGTACACAAATGTGGTGGCCTGCACATCCTGACGTGAAGGCGATTCGTCACTTTGTGACAAACCAGTGGCAGTTGGCAAACGCCTACACTGGCGATTTCTCCAAAGCGTATTTGGGTGTGAGATTAGGGATTGAAGTTATGTCCTCTGGTGTTGCAGAAGAAGCATACTCCCGATTCCAGCAAATCATTAGGCTTGTCTGGAGAGGGGCCTGTGTGCTAGGTGACCCGTCCGGGTTTCATACCATGACGGGCCTGACCTCGTGACGTCGATGAATGCGATTTACCCCCGTAAAAAACGGGGCGGTCATAAACTCGCTGCTTCTTCCTTGGCGGCGAGGAACTTAAATGTCCCGAGGTTGCGGGTTCGGTTTCCGGGCTCGCAGCCGGGCGATTTACCTTCACGGTTCCGACTGTGGAGTACCGGCTTGAGCGTCGCACACCATGCGAGGGAATCCATAGGCCTTGCACTTGTGACGCAGAAATCCGGTGCGGCGTTGTTCGGGGCTGGCTCGATACATGATGGGGTGTTGACACACCCGCACCATATGACCGAGGAAGGGCAGGTGAGATTCCGCACGGAGTGGGAGAGGACTCACAGCGGACCTGAGAATGCCTACAAGACGGCGATCCTCGAAGACGGGATGAAGTACGAGCCGATTGCGACGGTCAACAAGGACGCACAATGGATCGAAGCCCGTCAATTCTCCGTCGAAGAAATCTGCCGATAGTTCAGGATACCACCGCATAAACTCCAACACCTGTTACGTGCGACGTTCTCGAACATCATCGAGCAGTCGATCGAGTATGTGGTGGACTGCTTGCAACCGTGGCTGGTGAGGTTCGAGCAGGAGGCCAACCGAAAACTCCTCACGGAAAGCGAGCGGCCGAGGTTATTTGTTGAGCACCTGGTCGATGGCTTGTTACGCGGCGATCCGAAGGCCCGAGCCGAAAGCCTGCAAATACAGCGTCGCAATGAGATCATCAACGCCGACGAATGGCGTTCACTTGAAAACATGAATCCGCTTCCCGACGGGCAAGGCCAGAAGTACGTCATTGAGGCGAACATGACGGACTTGGACGCGGTTGGCGAGGCCGGCGACGAGGAAAGCGAAGCCCGGGGTGGCGACGGAAAACCCGAGCGACGACCAGGTGGCACGATCAAAAAGGAATAATCATGGCAACGACATATTGGACGGGCGGGATCAGCACTGATTACGACACGGTTGGCAACTGGACAAACGGCATACCAGCGGCGAACGATACGGTAATCGTCCCGGCATCGGCCACACGGTCGATCATGCCGAATAGCTCACAGACGCTCATTCAGGTAGAAGCGTTCCTTGTGCGTGACGGGTATCGAGGTGACATCGGGGCTCCTGGTAACCCGCTGATTATCGCTGCGAAAAAGATGATTTACCGTGGTCTTGGCACACTGAATTACGAGGGCTCGGCGACGCTGGACACGGGTGCATACATGGACAACGCCTCGTACGTATTCGAGGTAGACTCTGACAATCTCGTGAATGTTGCACATATCGCCGGGCCACGTGTTTGTAGATTGCTAATCAAAAAAGGGAAAGTAACGACGGCTGGCGGCAATGCGTTGGAGTGCTTGGAGGTTTCCTATCGGGACAATCCGCTTGCCGATGCTTGTGTTATAAGCGGCAAGGCAGCGCAAGTTCTCTTTGTACTCGCGGGGGAATTGGTTTCTGATGCTACGCATTTAGCAACCTACATGGAGGGTGGGAACTACCATTACACGGGGGGTTCCTGGAC
>JBARRC010000591.1:0-2360 GCA_049644045.1 Phycisphaerae bacterium | reverse complement strand
CATCAGTTCATCCCCGAGGCGGCATCGAAAGGCGCGGTTGCGTGCGTCTGCCGTCGTGCGTGGTTTTCGGCTGTAGGCGCGGCGCTGGCGCGCCGTCTTGGGCCGTGCCTCGTTGTGGCGGACACCGTCGAAGCGCTGGGACGGCTGGCGACATACTATCGGCGTAACGTCATGCACGTCGCGACGGTTGTCGTGGCGGTCACCGGTACGAACGGCAAAACCACGACCAAGGCAATGATCGACCATGTGCTGTGTCGTTCGCTGAAGGGCCGGGCGGCACCCAAGAGTTTTAATAATCAAATCGGCGTGCCCTTGACCTTGCTGTCCGCCGATGCCGACGACCGCTATCTGATCGTCGAGATCGGCACCAATTCACCGGGTGAAGTGGCTGCGCTCGCTGCGATCACCTCGCCCGATGCCGCGGTCATCACGTCGATCAGCGAGGCGCATTTGCAGGGGCTCGGTGGCATGGACGGCGTCGCGGCAGAGAAGGTGTCCTTGCTCGGTCACGTGCGGCTTGGCGGTCTGGCCGTCGTCAACATCGACCGCTATGAGCTCAGAACCCATCTGGCCGGCGCGACGCGTGCCAGAGTGTTGACAGTCGGGACCAATCCTGTTGCGAGGCTGCGAATCGCCAATGCCTGCGGCAACCTTCGCGGGACAGAGTTTGAAATCGACGGCCGCTTCCACATCGAGCTGAACATGCCCGGCATGCACCACGCCGCCAACGCCGCAGCCGCGTTCGCTGTTGCGCGATGGTTCGCCGTCGCGCCCGAGGATATCATTGGGCGGCTGCGATCCTTCAGGCCCTTGGAGGGGCGGACCCGGCTGGTTGAAATCGGTGGGCTGACGGTCATTGACGACGCCTACAACGCCAACCCCGCCAGTATGGCGGCGGCCGTCGAGACGCTGGGTCACGAACCGCCCGGTCGACGCGTCTTTGTGATGGGTGACATGCTCGAGCTGGGGCCCGGGAGCGCATCTTTCCACCAGCAGGCCGTTCGAGCGGTGATGGAGGCGGGGATCGAAACGTTGGTGGCGGTGGGTTCCTTAACGGCGGAGGCCGTGCGGACGATTGACACCTCGCGATACGGCACACGGGTGGTTTTGTGTGAAGATGCCGAGGCTGCAAGTGATGCCCTCACAAGGATTCTTTCAATCGGCGACCGGGTGTGGGTCAAGGGGTCGCGGGCAATGCGGCTTGACTATGTGATAAGCCATCTGCAGGCCCACTTCAGCCACAAGGCGGCGGTCGCCTGAGGTGATCCGTGCCGGGTGGGGGTTGGGTTGAGACGGGAAGTGTCGTTACGTGCTATATCATCTATTACGCGAGCTATTGGAGGGTCGGCACTACGCGTACGAGAACACGCTCTTTCGGGGCACGTGTGCGGCGCTGTTCTGCTTCGTGCTGGTGCTGGTTTTGCTGCCGCGGGTGATCCGGCAGTTGATGAAATGGAAGCTTGGGGATCGGCCGGAGTTCGACCACGCGTCGCTCAACGAGCTGACGCGGGACAAGAGCAACATTCCTACGATGGGCGGCGTGATGATCCTCGCGTCGGTCGCGCTTGCGGTGCTGCTCCTCGCCGATCTGGCCAACTTCTATGTACAGATGGGGTTGGTGTGTCTGCTCTGGCTCGGTGTGCTGGGGGGGGTGGACGACTGGTTGAAGCTCACGTCGGTGCGTCGTTCGCGCTCGCGCGACGGGCTCAAGATGTACGAGAAGCTGCTTTTTCAGCTTGGGCTGGGCGTGGTGCTGGGGTTCTACATCTACAACCACGGTCACAGCAACTTCGCCGTGCTCAGTTCGTTGGTCGAGCCGGGCGAACTACCCGCATACAAGATTCTCAGCGTCCCCTTCTACAAACCAGGTTTGCATCTCGGGACGCTCGCTTTCATGGTCGTTACGGTGCTGGTCATGGCGGGCACGTCGAACGCCGTGAACTTAACGGATGGGATGGACGGGCTGGCATCGGGCTGTGTAGCCATTTGCGCAACCGTGTTTTTGATCCTGACTTACATTGTGGGGACCGAAGCGCTCGCCCACAAGCTGTTGTTTCCATACGTGCCCAAAAGCGGCGAGCTGGTCATCCTGTGCGGGGCGATTCTAGGTTCGTGTCTGGGGTTCTTGTGGTACAATTGCCATCCGGCGCGGGTCTTTATGGGCGACACCGGCTCACTACCCTTGGGCGGGTTGATCGGCTACGTGGCCGTCGTCACCCGGCAGGAGTTGATGCTGCTGATCGCCGGCGGTGTGTTCGTCATCGAAGCGGTCTCGGTGATGGCGCAGGTGGGTTATTTCAAATGGACGGGCGGTGGGCGCCTGTTTCGCTGTGCCCCGGTTCATCACCATTTTCACCTGG
>JBARRC010000590.1:0-4236 GCA_049644045.1 Phycisphaerae bacterium | reverse complement strand
GTGTTGTCCTGTCTGAACCGCGACCGTCAGGGAGCGGTTTTCTGCGGGAAAGTCAGACCGCTTCCTTACGGGCGCGGTTCGGAACAAGACTTCTTAAACACGCTCTGAGAGCGCAGAGCACGCGCAGAGATGACGTGAGTGTTGTTGTGCTTCTGCAATCATCAGTCAAATAAAAACCCCTGCGTTCTCTGCGGGCTCCGCGGTGAACAATTCGGGGGCTGGCCAAGCCGGCGCCCTTCGGGTACAAATATGTGGGACCGACTTTCCAGTCGGTCAAATAACGCCTCGAATAGGAAGCGTAAAACCATTCCCAAGTTGGAAGGAAAGGACCGATGCTACCCCCCTATGCCCCCGAACCCTACGTTGATTTCAATCAGAATGAACCCCGTGAGAAGATGCTGGCCGCCCTCGAGAAGGTCCGCAGCGAACTAGGTCGGACCTATCCGCTGTGGATCGA
The DNA here is from genome assembly GCA_049644045.1 of Phycisphaerae bacterium. Lineage (GTDB taxonomy): Bacteria > Planctomycetota > Phycisphaerae > UBA1845 > UBA1845. The sequence goes on along the minus strand of JBARRC010000590.1, from coordinate 3,779 downwards.
CGGGAAGGCAGTCACGCCGAGGACAACGTTCGACTCCGTCAGCCCAGCCGATCCCGATCGCGTCATCGGTACGATGGGCAAAGCCAATACCGACTTGGCGGATCAGGCTATTCGGTCTGCGGCTGAGGCGTTCAAAGAGTGGTCCCGCTATGACCCCGACGCGCGGGCCCGCATCCTCATCAAGGGCGCGCAGATCATGCGCCGTCGTCTGTACGAGCTGGCCGCCTGGCAGTGCTTTGAGGAGAGCAAGAGTTGGATCGAAGCGTACGCCGACGTGTGCGAGGCGCTTGATTTTCTGGCGTTCTATGGCCGGGAAATGATGCGGCTTGCCGGCTCGCACCCGGTCACGCCATTCCCCGGTGAGGAAAACGACCTCCGCTATATCCCGCTCGGGGTGGGCTTGGTGATTCCGCCATGGAACTTCCCGTTGGCGATCTGCGCGGGTATGACGACAGCCGCCCTCGTGACCGGCAATACCGTTGTGCTCAAGCCGGCCAGCACCGCGCCGGTAGTGGCCGCAAAGCTTGTTGAGATTCTGCACGAGGCGGGTCTGCCGAAAAACGTACTTAACTTCCTGCCTGGTCCCGGCAGCACCGTCGGGGACACCCTGGTATGCCACCCGCAGACACGATTCATCTCGTTTACCGGTTCGCGCGAGGTGGGTATCGGTATCTTTGAAAAGGTTGCCAAGGTCCAACCAGGGCAGATTTGGCTCAAACGCACCGTCCTCGAGATGGGCGGTAAGGACTGCATCGTGGTCGACGAGACGGCCGACATCGCTGCCGCGGCCGAGGGCGTCGTCGCCTCGGCATTCGGCTTCCAGGGGCAAAAGTGCTCCGCGTGCAGCCGGCTCATCGCTCACAAGAACATCTACGACGACCTGCTCGATCGGGTGGTAGCCCGCGCGAGTGAGCTGACAGCCGGTGACACCACAACCCCGGAGAATTACTTCATGGGGGCCGTCATCGACGAGCCCGCACATGGCAAGATCAATGAATACATCAAGATCGGCAAAAGCGAGGGCCGCACCGTCCTTGGTAATGGAAAGGTCCCGAGTAAAGGATACTTTGTCCCGCCGACGATCATCGCCGACGTCGATCCCAATGCACGGATTGCGCAGGAGGAGATCTTCGGCCCGGTGCTCGCGGTCATCAAGTTCAAGGATTTCGACGAGGGACTCGCCATCGCCAACGGGACGGAGTACGGTCTGACCGGCGCACTCTATTCCAACGATCGCTCGCGGCTGGAGCGCGCCCGGCGCGAGTTCCATGTGGGCAACCTCTATTTGAATCGCAAGTGCACCGGCGCGCTGGTGGACGTGCAGCCGTTCGGCGGGTTCAACATGTCCGGCACGGATTCCAAGGCCGGCGGGCGAGACTATCTCCAGTTGTTCCTGCAGGCGAAAAGCATTACGGAACGGTGGTAGCGTGAATAGCGAATGGCGAATAGCGAATAGCGAATTCGGCAAGGCAGGGGAGGGATCGAGGCACAAGGCAAGAAGGCATCGAGTGGGTGGCATGGGCAAACTTGTTTGCCCGTGGGGCACCCTCGCGAGACACGGGCAAGCTGGCGCTTGCCCATGCCACCCGACGTTTTGACGTTTCGACCGTGACCTGGGTCCAAGACATTCTGGGCGATTCCTACTGGCCTGAGAAGGCGCACGTGGTCCGCATCCTCATCGCCGTCCTGCTCGGCGGTGTGATCGGCCTGGAACGCGAGCTGCGCGACAAGCCGGCCGGCTTTCGGACCATCATCCTGATCTGTGTCGGGGCGTGCATCTTCACGATTATGTCCGAGGTCGTTGGTGGCCCTGACGTAAACAGCACGCGCATCGCCGCCCAGATCGTCACCGGCATCGGCTTTCTCGGGGCGGGCGTGATTCTTCGCGGCCGGGCCGGCGTCTTCGGTCTAACGACGGCCTCGACGATCTGGGCCGTCGCTGCCATCGGCATGACGGTGGGATTCGGTCACCTGGCGCTGGCGACGTTCGGCACGATCGTGATCCTGATCGCCTTGTTGGTCCTCGAGTTCGTCGAGCACCGGATCGGCGAGCTTCGCGACATTCAGGAATACCATATCATCACCCCCAACACCGACGACGCCCTCGATCGCACAGGCGCCATGTTCAAAGACGCCGCGCTCAACATCCGCAAGCGCTCCTGCTACGAGGAAGGTGATTCGCTGGTCGTGCACATCGTCGCGATGGGCTCCAAGGCCAACCACGACCGGATGCACGTCAACCTGGCCCGCTCGAACGAATACACCCTCCGCAAGGCGTAGTGCCCGCTGTGCGGACCAGCGTCGGTCAATCGAACATGGGTTAATCTGATTGTGGGACAGGCTTTCCAGTCTGTGGGACCGACTTTCCAGTTTGTGGGACCGACTTTCCAGTTTGTGGGACCGACTTTCCAGTCGGTCATCTCCGGGTCGAGACGACGGATCGACAGGTTAGAAAACGGTGCGTGGTCCGTCCCTTCCAGGGAGGATAGAAGCTTGCAGTTGCACCGCCAATCTGGTACACTCTGTATATTGTCGGGCGCGCGGGCGCACCCATGAAAAGGCCTCCGGGATGAACGGGGTGGTCTCGATCAGTTCGGCAGGTAAAAGGATTTCCGGCAAGCACCTCATGCTGTAGGTTCATGGGTCCTGCGACAAATGCCCTCAAGTGGCAGCTATGAGAGGAAACACATCATGCAGATTTCGAAAACGATGATCACCGTGCTCGCGATCGCGGGTGGGGTGATCGGCGAGGTGTCGATCGCCGAGGCGTGGGCTCATCAGCTTGGTTTTCCAGAGGCGGCCGGGATCGTCATCGACACGATGACCATCGAAGCGGAGCTTGCTCCGGTTGACGGCACAATGGATGCCAAGAGGGTGACACCGACGGGGGAGGCCGTCCCCGTCGACGAGGCATTGCAGGTAAAGGGCGGGGCGGCCGATGACATCGGTTCCGATGTCATCGTCGCCCGTCTGCAAAGTGTGATGCGTTTTGGGCGGGTGGGTGACATCACCGCCTATGCCGTCGGAACGTGGGCATGCAACATCGGCGATGCGCGGGCAGGCTGGATCCCGGACACGAACGACCACCCGCTCATCCTGCAGAATATGTACCGCCTCAAGGAGAGACGGTTCGAGCAGATCGGCATGAGCTGGTGTAAGCATGGTTTCTATGCGGTTTCGGGAAGCCTGTGTGGCCCCTGCTATGATCCGACCGACGGAAGCGAGCTCGGCGTGGGCTGCTCCGACCCCTACTCGGCACATCTCAACGGCGTGCAATGGAGGATGAGCCTCCGATCCGATGTCAACGCCCACACCGCGTACTTCCCCTATCCGTGGACAGCGCCGGACTCGGAGCCGATCATCGGCAGGCGTTTGCAGGTGCATGACGCCGACCTTGATCCCGATTTGAACGAGGGTGCGTTCTACTTCGTGCAAGGTCATTACGTCAACGCGCGTGACGCCACCGCGGGAAACAGCAATAACAACGCGTCCTATCGCCGGGTCATCGTCTTTGAGCCTGAAGAGACGCCAAACGTGTTTGAGGTGAACCCCACAGGGGTCACCCAGCGGGGACAACCCGCCATCCGCGCCTGGCAGGACACGGATTCGTCGGTGGTGGAAACGGATGCCCAGGTGCCGGGCGAGGGGTTGTTCATTGTCGCGATGAAGATGACCAACCTGGGCACCGGCTTCTGGCACTACGAGTATGCTATCCAGAACCTCAACTCCGACCGCTGCGCCGGGTCGTTCACCGTCCCGCTCCCACGCGGCGCCGTGCT
>JBARRC010000589.1:0-8237 GCA_049644045.1 Phycisphaerae bacterium | reverse complement strand
TTTACTGAATGTTTACCAAGGCGCTGAGCAAAGGTCACTTGCCTACCGGCGCGAGCCACCAAGCGGACGCTCATGCGCACTCCACCACGGTGATTAAATCGACAGCCCCTAAATCGCTGGGTTATTCTCACTTGCCCCTACGGGATATCTTTGGGAATGTGGGTAATAGCAAGGGCTAAAGCCCGTGGCTCACTCAGTCGGGAGACTTCTGGAACGAGGAACGCAACATGAATCGCAAGCCTGTCTGGATGATATTTGTCCTGCTCGTGGCCAGCTTGGTCAACACGCCTGGCGCCGCCGCGGCTGAGCCTCCGATTGTCATCGCGGGTTCCGAGCGCATGGCCCCGCTCGTGCGCAAGCTCGCCCAGCGCTACGTCGAACTCCATCCCGACGTAACGATCGAAGTTAAGGGCGGCGGATCGGGCGAAGGCATCGAGAAGCTGGCGAAGGAGGCGGCCACGATCGCTGCGCTGGCCCGACCGGTCACCGATGACGAAATCCGTCTCATCCGCCTGATGCGTCGAACGGACCTCGTGGGCATCCCGATCGCGATGGACGCCGTCGTCTTCTTCGTATCTCCCGAAAACGGCTTGATGTCGTTGACCCTCGAGCAGATCAACAAGATATACACCCATAAGATCACCACCTGGGAGGAACTTGGCCTCCCTTCCCACCCGTCAGGCAGCCCGGTCGAGAAGCCGATCAGACGACACGTGCTTGCGCTGGACTCCGGCTCGGTGAAGGTCGTGCAGAGGCGGGCGATGCACGGGAAAGGCTACACCATCGCCAGGATCGAACACAAGGTGACGCGGGACGTGGTCAACGCTGTCGCTGCCGACCCGCTGGCACTCGGATTCGGCGGTATGGGATACACCAGCGGTGTCGAAACCGTGGCGGTCCGAAAGGAAGCCGGCTCGACGGCGGTCTTCCCGACACCCGAAACCACTCGCAATCGCGAGTATCCGCTCGCCCACTACCTCTACTTCTACTTCGCCGGTCAACCGAGCGGCCGTGCCAAGGGCTTCCTGCGATTCATCATCAGCCTCGAGGGTCAGGCGATCGTCCGCACGTCGGGGACCGGCGCGGTCACCCTGCCGATGAGCACATCGAGACAGTGACTTCCCCGGCTTTCAAGTAACAGCCGGTGGGGCCGTACCGTCAAGGAGGGCGCGTGGTGCCTTTTCAATCTCGGTGATCATGGCCCCGCGGCGCCATACCCGTACGTCGCCGGTCGACTCGGAGAGGGTGACCGCGATGCTCCTGGTGGTGGCGGTAATGGCGGCTGCGGCGGCATGGCGTGCCCCGAGTCCCTGCGGCAGCGTTTCCCCCGCGATCGCGGGACGAAGCGTCGCACAGGCTGAGAGGATCACACCGTTGCCCTTGATGATGAACGCGCCGTCGAGCTTGGCGATTTCCTTGACCGTTTCGTTCATCGAGTCATCGAGAATGTTGCGATCCTTTTCGGTGTAGCCCTTGAACGGATTGATACGCCCCTCGAGGCTGGATTTTTCCACTTCCCGATGGTCGCCGATGACGAGCAAGGCCCCGACCGGTTTCCCCTCGCGCCCCTCATGGGCGAGTGCGAGCGCGATCCTTAGCACCTTCTCGAACACCGCTCGCCGAATATGCTCGGTCAGCTTGGGTTGCCCGACGGACTGGAACAGTTCGTATTCCTCTCCGACGCGCATGGTCACCAGCGTATCAATGCTGCGGCCTGTAACACCGCTCAGGAACACGAACACATCGCCCGCTTTGAGGAGACCCTGCGTAAACGCGATGAGCGTGGCCATTTTAATCTGTCCCATCCGGGTCAGATCGAAGGATGGCACGGTCATGGCCTCGGCGGAGACCTCCTTCGCCCGTTGCTCGTCCTGAGCATCCCGGCAGACAAGAATCAGCTTTGTCGGCGGTTTGATGGCGGTCTGCAGAGCGACCAGGTCGTCCACGGCACTGCCGTAGGCGAACAGAGCACAAGCTTTGACGGCCTTGGCGACCGCAGCGGCGGCCGTGATGATCGGGCCCGTAAAGTCAATCTCGGTCTTAGGCATAAGATACTCCGTCGATGGTGCTGCGATTGAGAGGCATCGACGCCAGCACTATACTGATCGGCATGCCGACCTACAAACTCACGTACGCGTGTCTTGCGCTGATGATGTTCGGCTCGGCGGCGGCGATCCCAGGCGTTTGTGCAGCCGACATGGTGGAGCCTCCCGTCCCGACGGTCAGCGGGACCCAACGTGTGTTTCTGTCCCGTGTGGCACGGCGGACCGTGCGGGATGTGATCCTTGGACGACAGACCTATGAACCGGAGTATGTGCCGGCCGCTCTCGAGGCATTGAACGCGGAAGTGATCGTTCGACTGCGGCAACGTGGATACCTTCTCGCGATCGCCGCCGCCGGTCCGGCACCGATCGCCCTGGCCACCGGTGACGCGGCGAACACGGCTGCGGAAATGCTGTCGAGCAACGCCCCGGCCGACCTCGACCTGGTCAATCGTCTGCTGATTGAGATTGAGGTCGTCGGGACGGCGCAGCCCGTACCCGTTGAAGGGGATTGGACCAAGCCGCGAGCCGTCGATCCGTACCTCGAACCGGGCGTGCACGGCCTGGTTCTGACCGGCCCGCGGGTTGAGCACCGCTTCTGCCCAACGGAGATATTAACAAGCGATCTGGTTGTTGCCGATGCACTGAAGCGGTTGGCTCAGATGACGCATACTGACCCTTCGCAGCTTTCGGACGTCCGGTTGGATCGCTTTCGCACCGTCCACTGGTACGAACCGGGGTCGAGTGCCACCATCACATCACTTCATCGTGGGCTGATTGTCGTTCCGACGGAAGCCGTTTCGCCGGATGGTCTGGATGAATCCATCGAGCGGCTTGCGGAGTACATGGTTTACCGGCAGCTCGATTCGGGCTTGTTCACCTATCAATACGAGCCCGGGCGCGATCGCTACAGCGACAAGCAGAATCTCGTCCGCCAGGTCGGTGCGGTTGTTGCGATGGCCGTTCACGCGAAGTGGTCCGGCAAGAGCGCGTCGCGCGGGGCCGCGGACATCGGCATTCGCTACCATCTTCAGGGGCTTACCGACAGCCCGAACGTCGACAATGGAGCCTTTATCGCAACCGCTGACGGGCGTCACAAGCTTGGCGTCACGGCGCTATTGTGCCTGGCGATGGCGGAACATCCGGACGCGGAGAGGTACGCGGCCGTTCGTGAAAAGCTTATCAACGGCATGTTAGCGCTGCAGTTGCCACAGGGTATGTTTCTCACGGCGTTTCCACCGGCTGTGAAAATCAACGCGCAGGAATACTTTCCCGGCGAGGCGCTGCTGGCTATGGCGACACACTACAGTCACCAACCGACCGGCCGCATTCTCGACGCCTTCCACCGGGCGATCATGTTTTATCGAGAGTACTTCCACGGAACACCATCGCCGGCGTTTGTGCCCTGGCAGGTGCAGGCATACGCACTTATGGCGCGTCACAGCAAGCGCAAGGACTACGTCGACTACGTCTTTGAGTTGACCGATTGGCTTGCGGATAAGCAACTGACCCGATCAAACTGCTCGTGGCCTGAAATGTGGGGTGGGATTGCCGCGTACGCCGACGGTCGGGCGGGGGTGGCCACAGCCGCTTATCTGGAAGGGCTTGCCGACGCGCTCGCCCTCGCCCGGCAGGCGGGCGATGTGGAGCGGGCCGGGCGATATGAGACGGTAGTCCGTGAGGCGGCTCGCTTTGTCATGCAGTTGCAGGTGCGCCCGGAGGAGGCCTACTTCATTCGCAGCCCCCAAGATGCCGTGGGTGGAATTCGGGCCACACCAAGCCTCAACCTGCTACGCATCGATCATTGTCAGCACGCTCTCATCGGTCTGATCAAAGCCAGGAAGGTTCTGTTTCCCGATCGGGGCTGAGGGTAACGTGGCCGGCGACACCAACGACGAACGGGCTGCGAGGGGTCATAGCCCAAACCGCGTGCTCGTGATTGCGTTGGCCATGCTGACACTGATCGGTGTCGGCGTCACGTCATGGTATGCGCTAATCACTGTTCTCCTTGATGGTGTCGCTGCGCTGATCGTCGTGCTGCCGGCGATACTGGGCGGACTGTGGCTCGTGCCTTTATTTCGCCTGGGAATGATGCCGCTTCGTTGGCATCTTCTGCTCGGCGCGGCCTTGGGACTGGGGGTCGCATCGCTGGTAATTCTCCTGCTCGGCCTGGCGGGATTTCTGCAGCGGAACCTCTGGATCATCGTTCTCTCCGCGTCTGCCATCGCTGGGGTCATCCGGTTATGGATGCTGCTGACACGAGTCGACACCACCCATCGTCAGAGCCGTCACGAGACGGATCAAGCCAACCCGGGCGCGTGGCGGCATCTCTGGTTGCTCGCTTGTCCGTTTATGATCCTCGCGCTTCTGGCTGCCTCCACCGCGCCGGGACTCATCTGGCAGGAGGAGGGCTTCGGCTACGACGTGTTGGAGTATCACCTGCAGTTGCCGAAGGAGTACGTTCAGGCCGGCCGGATCGAATACGCCCCGCACAACGTCTATGCAAACTTCCCGGCCAACGTCGAGATGCTCTACCTGCTCGCGATGATCGTGCTGGACGACGTGCACGACGTCGGGGTCGTCGCAAACATGATCCATCTGATCTTCGCCGTACTCACTGTCTTTGCGGCCTGGGTGGCGGGACGAGAATGGTCGCCACAGGCGGGCATCATGTGCGGTGTGGTCACGGCGACAGCCGGGTGGCTTGGTTATCTGTGCGGATTGGCCTATGTCGAAAACGGGATGCTTTTCTTCGGCATGACAGCGATGGCTATCCTGCTTCGCGCCATGAGGACGAACGTTGACGACCAACGTGGTGCGACCGCCTCCGACTCACGAAGAGCAGCCGGGCATTGGCGATGGATCGCGTTGGCGGGGGTAGCCGTGGGATTTGCCTGCGGCTGCAAGTACACGGCCATTCCACTGATCGCCGTGCCGCTTACGCTGGCAACGTTTCTTCTGCCCGGTCGTTCGATCCAGCGAAGAATCACTGGTGCATTGATCTTCACGGCTGCCGCAACGATGACACTCGCACCCTGGCTCATCAAAAACCACGTGATGACGGGCAACCCGGTTTTCCCTCTTGTAAACACTGTATTTCGCGCCTCACCCGCGGGGTGGGGAGAAGACGAAACCGCGCGGTGGGACCGGGGGCACCACGTGTCACCTCGAGAGCGGGCGGGAAGCGTGCGGCTCGCCGCGTTTTGGAATCACGTGCTGTGGGATAAGCACCAGCGGTTTGGACCAATCGTTCTGGTGCTCGCTATCGTTGGCCTATTGGGTCGGCGGCGCGATCGGGTTGATCTTTTGCTGCTGACCGTTCTCATCGTCCAACTCGGGATATGGCTGTTCGCGACGCATCTGTTCGCACGTTTCGCGGTAGTACTGTTGATTCCGTTGCCGTTGCTTTGCGGGCGTGCGTTGATTGGCGCGGACAGTGCAGCCCGGCGACGGCTCATCGTCGCCGCACTGGTCGTGGGTTGTACGTGGAACATTGCGTTCGCGGCGCGATTGCATAGGCAAGAAGGAGCGCACGGTGTGCCGGCCTCGCTGATCTACGATGGGCGCCTTGCGGGATATGAATACTTTGCCATTGTGAACCATGATCTTCCGCCTGATGCGAAGATACTGCTGGTCGGCGATGCCAAAGCGTTTTACTTCCAGCGCGATGTTGACTATTGCGTTGCGTTCAATCGGAATCCGTTTTTCGAGGCGGTCCTCGCAGCCGAAACCGAGCAGGAGGTGTTGAACTGGCTGCACGAGCATGGCTACACGCACGTGCTGATCAACTGGAGCGAAGTCCGCCGACTAGACGACACCTACGGCTTCTCGCCGCCGGTTGAACCGACCGGCCTCGAAGCGTTGTTCGATCGACTGTCCGCCACCGGTCTACACCTGCTCCGCGAATTCCCACATCCCAGAACCGGCAGCCAATACATTGAACTCTACGGGGTGGAATAACAACGATGATGAAGTGTTGGCGCGCCGATGTCTCCGGGTAACATTTGCCGTATGCTGGACAAAACACAACGCGACCCGGGACGGCTCGATCCAGCGCTCGCCCGCTACTCGCGGCAGGTGCTGTTCGAGAAGGTCGGCGTGGAAGGGCAGCGTCGGCTCCTGGCGTCACGTGTTACGCTCATTGGATGCGGGGCGCTCGGCAGTGCTCTTGCGAACACGTTGGTTCGAGCCGGCGTCGGCCTCCTGCGCATCTGCGACCGCGACTTCATCGAACGCGACAACCTCCAGCGGCAGGTCCTCTTCGACGAGGAAGACATCGCCGCGAACCTCCCGAAAGCCGAAGCTGCGGCTGCCAAGCTATCGCGCATCAACAGCGAAGTGACCGTTGAGCCCATTGTCGTGGACGTCAACCACACAAACATCGAACGCCTCGCCGACGGCGCCGATCTTCTTCTCGACGGCACGGACAACCTCGAAACGCGCTTCCTCATCAACGATCTGGCCGTGAAAACCCAGCGGCCGTGGGTTTACGGCGCCGTCGTCGGCGCGACGGGCCTTTGCATGACGATCATCCCAAACGACACACCCTGTCTGCGCTGTGTCTTTGAAGAGGCGCCACCGCCCGAGATGAACCCGACCTGCAACACGGTCGGCATCCTCGCTTCGACCGTCAGCGTTGTGGCGAGTCTGCAGGCCGTTGAGGCGATCAAGCTTCTGACCGGCCGGGAAGACGACATCAATCGTCACCTCGTCCATGTCGACGTCTGGTCCGGGCAGCTTAGGAACCTGAATATCCAGTCCGCGTGTGACAAGGGTGGCTGTCCGTGCTGCCACCGTGGCGAGTTTCCCTATCTAAGCGGCGAGCCGGCCGGCACGACAACGACACTCCGCCCGTTGGATATCCGCCCACCGGAGTAGTTCAGGGCGCTCAGCGAGTTTCCGATAACCTTTTCATACCGATCGGGTTGCAATCGCAGCCAGGGTTGCGCAGGACCGCAGATCGGCCGTCGTCAGGAGCGCCGGTTATGGCCATTGCTCTTAACGTCTTGCCTACTTCGTCCGCTGCGTCTGATCCCCGGTGCGCCGCGGGGCGGATCGAGCGGTTCAAGATCATGCTGGCCGATCCGCCGGCGAAGGATGACGACTACGACAAGGCCTATCCGAACCTGGGGATCTTACAGATCATCTCGTACCTGCGCGAGCACACGCCGCTGACGGACGATGACATCATCTTCCTCGATCCGTTCCATTCGATCGAGGATCACATTCGCCTCATCGAGGAGCATCGGCCGCAAGTCTACGGGATCAGCTTCGCGTTTCTCACACAGCGCATCGTCTACAAAACGATCGACGAGTTGAAGCGGCGTTTCCCTGAGATGCTGATCATCGCCGGCGGGCCACATCCGACGGCTGTTCCCAAAGAGGTAATGGCCAAGACGCTGGTTGACCTCGTGTGCATTGGTGAAGGGGAGCTGACACTCGCTGATATCGTCAACGAGATGATTCACACCCGCAACGACAATCTCCAATCCCCAATCCGCAATCCGCAATCCCCAATCTCCAATCCGCAATCCGCAATCCGCTTCACCGAGATCCCCGGCCTGCTCATCCGCACGCCGGATGGGCCGATGCGCACAGCGAAACCTCGCGTGATTCAGAACCTCGACGACATACCGTTTTTGGCCTGGGACCGCATCGACTTCAACAAGTTCGTCGGACAGCATTACTCGAAGTCGCACAGGCAAAGCTGCATCGTGATTAGCCGCGGCTGCCCACATGGATGCACGTTCTGCTCGCTGCCGGTCTGGCGAGCGGCCAGGCCCTTCGTGCGTTTGCGCTCGCCGGAGAGCATCGCTCAGGAAGTCGACCGGCTCTACGGGCTCGGCATCCGCGAGATTAAGATCGTCTCCGACGAGATCAACGTTGCACTGCCGTGGGCAAAGCGAGTGTGCCGCGCGATCGCCGATCTCGGCCACGAGGACCTGTTCTTCCAATCGAACCTGCGCGCCGACAAGATTGACGACGAGCTGGCGCACCTGTTCAAGCGGATGAACATGTGGCTGGTGCACCTCGGCGTCGAAAGCGCCAACGACCGGGTGCTGCGCGGTGTTAATAAAAAGATCACCGTCAAGCAAACCGAGCGCTGTCTGGAACTCCTCAAGAAGCACAAGATCCGTGTACTGCTGTTTATGATGGCCTTCCAGCTCTGGGAGGAAAGCGGCGAGCTGAAATACG
>JBARRC010000588.1:0-2450 GCA_049644045.1 Phycisphaerae bacterium | reverse complement strand
TCCGGATTCCACGCTCGATAGGTCTTGCTCATCCCTGAATCCTCAAAAACCGGGCCGATCTTCCCTGACCACGACCCCCATCATACCATAACGTGTCAAGTAGTATTACTCGGACAGGCTCCTAGGTAAGCCCAGGCGGAGGCCGCGTCGCCAGCCAACTAGTGCTCTGTCAGGGGTCTTTTGATGGATGGGTTGCTGAGGTTGTCGGGTGGCATGGGCAAACTTGTTTGCCCGTGCGGCACACCCACAAGACACGGGTAAGCTGGCGCTTACCCATGCCACCCGAACGTGCCCATCAATTCAACGCTGACAGAACACTAGGTCGGGGTCAGCCCGACACCGGATTCGATCGCTGGATCGAGAATTGCTTCTCGGTTCTCTGGCAGGTGCCGAGAAAGAACTCTCGGCACAGCGTCGCGCAAAAAAGCCGAAGCAGGCGGCCCAAGGAGGTCGGCGCTCCGGAAGACCGGATTGAAGTCGCTTGAAGCGAATGCCCTGACGCCCCGGGATCAAAACCTCTTGCCCGGTATTTGGGCTCGGAGCTAGCCTGCTCCGGCCCCCCAATTATACCACACATTCGGCTGGCTGGCCAGCGCCATTAGCAAGACAGTGAGATAGGGGCGCGACTATGGCTGTCACGGTGTATCATGGGAGCATCATGGCCCTACCCGTTGTTGCCATTGTCGGTCGGCCCAACGTGGGCAAGAGCAGTCTGTTCAATGCGATTACGCGGCGGCGGACCAGCATCGTCGAGCCCACGGCCGGCGTTACGCGCGACCGGGTCACCACCGTCTGCGACATCGATGACGTGTACTTTGAGCTTGTCGACACCGGTGGGCACGGCATCGTGGACCGCGACGACCTCGATGAACACGTCGAGCGGCAGATCCGCTACGCCATCGATCAGGCTCACCTGATTTTGTTCCTGGTCGACGTGCGCGAGGGGCTGACCCCGCTCGATGAGGACACGGCCAAGCTCCTACGGCCTTACAGCGAGCGCGTCCGTCTCCTGGTTAATAAGGTTGACGAGCCGCACATGGAGAGCGGCATCGGTGAGTTCGTCCGCCTGGGTTTTTCCGATCCGCTCGCGGTCAGCGCCGTAAGCGGTGTCGGCCGGACGGCACTTCGGGAACTGATCCAGGAAGCGGTCAGCGGCGTATCCGATGAGGTGCCGGCTGACCCCGTCATGAAGATTGCGATCGTCGGCAAACGCAACACCGGCAAGAGCACCTTCATCAACGCCCTGGCCGGCGAGGAGCGCGTCATCGTCAGCGAGATTCCCGGTACGACGCGCGACAGCATCGATGTCCGGTTCGAGAAGGATGGCCGGACCCTCATCGCCATCGACACGGCCGGCGTACGCAAAAAGAGCAAGATCGTGGATGACATCGAGTTCTACGCCTATTCACGGGTGATGCGTTCGATCCACCGGGCTGACGTGGTGCTGCTCTTGATCGACGCGACGGTTCCGGTGGGTCAGGTGGACAAGCGGCTCGCGCGGCTTGTGGCCGACGAGCACAAGCCGTGCATTCTCGTGATCAACAAGTGGGATCTCGCCAAGGGGCTGGCCTCGTCGGAAGATTTCGGCGAGTACCTGGCCAAGGTCCTGCCGGAGGTCGTCTACGCGCCGATCGCGTTCACCTCGGCTGTTACCGGGCGGAACCTGGATTCGACGATCGACCTGGCGACCGAGCTATTCAAGCAATCGCGGATTCGCGTGGGAACGGGGCAGCTTAACCAGGCACTTAAAGAGGCTCTTGCCGCCAACGCCCCGCGGCCCAAGCGCGGGCGAAAGATGCCCAAGTTTTTCTACGCCACTCAGGTCTCCACGCAGCCGCCGACGATTGTCATTTTCGTCAACGGGCCCAACCTGGTGACGCAGAACTATGAGCGGTTCCTGCTGAACCGATTCCGCGGGATGTTGCCGTTTCCTGAGATTCCAATACGATTAATGTTTAGGGCACGGCGTGAGCGGAAGTAGGAAAAGGGGACGCAGCTCGTTTTTGCTGTGGTCAAAAAGCGGTTCCCTTTCTTCCTTTGTAAAAACGAGCTGCGTCCCCTTTTAGTGGGAGATGGACGCCATGAGCATTGAACTTCACTGTCCACAATGCCAGAAACTGATTCGGGCACCCGACACTGCGGGTGGTAAACACGGAAAATGCCCTTATTGCGGGGAGAAGGTTTACATCCCCATGCCGCCCGATGAGAGCGAGGAGATCGCCCTCGCCCCCATCGACGAAGAAGAAGAACGACGGGCCGAGGAACTCCGGCGAGAAGCCACCCAGTACGCAGCCGCGGTCGACAAGGCTACGGAATCAGACGCCGTTGCTGACGACGCAACCGCATCCGCGGATCTTTCACAAGCGCCGGGCGAGGTCGTCGATCTTGGTGCGGAGGTGGAGGACTTTATCATCGCGATGCGAGACTCGAAGCTCGACGAGGCTGATGCG
>JBARRC010000587.1:0-3567 GCA_049644045.1 Phycisphaerae bacterium | reverse complement strand
GGCTGAAGCCCGCGGCTCGCCAACATGTATCGCTATCCTAAGAGGACGTAACCGGCATGAATCCAATCGTCATGGCGTTGTTCTTGGTCGTCGGGTGGGGGTTGTTCGCCTATTCCGCCTGGCGGCGGTGGAAGCTCATGATGGTCGGGGCGGCCGAGGATCGCTGGGATCAGCCGGCGAAGCGCCTGCGCGTGGTCTGGACCTACGCCATCAAGCAGATTCGTATGCGTCGCTATCCGCTGGCCGGTTACGCCCACATGCTCATCTTCTTCGGTTTTCTGGTCTTGCTGCTGCGATCGCTGATGCTGTGGGGTCGAGGGTTTGACGAGTCATTCAGCTTCTGGATCTTCGGTTTGGAGCAAGTCCTGGGCAGGATCTACTCGCTGCTCAAGGATGTGTTCGCCGTACTGGTGATCCTCGGTGCGCTGGTTTTTGTCTACTACCGCATGATTGCGCGGCTGCCGCGCATGACGCTCAGCACGGAGGGGCTGATCATCATATGGATCATCGTCGTGATGATGTTCGCGGACATCTTCTACGACGGGGCGGCCATTGCGAAGCACGCGCGTTTGTCTGGAATCCCCGGCGTCGCGCTCGCGCCAAGACTCGGGACCGTCGGCCCCCGGGTCACCGGCGACTTCGGTCCGAACCAGGAGCGTACGCGCCCGGACCAGTTTGAAACGAAGGAGAAAGAATACCAGCCCGAACCGGACTCGCTGCTCGCGCGCCGGCAGGCTGTATTCACCTGGTACGAGCCGGCCGGTTCCGTAGCAGCGATGCTGGTCCAAGGTCTGCCCGACGGGGCTCTCACAGTTGTCAAGCACCTGGGGTTCTGGGCGCACGTGGCGCTTGTCTTGATCTTCTTGAACCTGCTGCCCTACTCGAAGCACTTTCATGTCATCACGGCCATCCCGAACGTTTACACGAAGAGCCTGCATCCACCCGGCCGGCTGCCGCCCATCGTGGATATCGATGGAAGGCTCGAGCGCGAGGAGACGCTGGGCATCAAACGGATCGACCAGTTCAGTTGGAAATCGATCCTCGACTTCTACACGTGCACGGAATGCGGCCGATGCACCGACCACTGCCCGGCGAACAGCACCGGCAAGAAGCTGTCGCCCAAACAGTTCACGCTCGATCTGCGGGACTTCCTATACAAGCACGAAAAGCCGCTCGTGGCTGCCCGAAGAGCCGATACGGCTAACGGAGCAAACGATTCCGAACCGCGCCCGTCAGGAAGCGGCAACGGAGACCCGCCCGAGCATCACAAGGAACTCGTTGATGGCGTGATCGACCCGGAGGTGCTGTGGGCCTGTACGAGTTGTCGGGCCTGCGAGCAGGAGTGCCCGGTTGCCATCACCTACGTCGACAAGATCGTCGACATGCGCCGCTACCTCGTTCAGGAGCGGGCCGAGTTTCCCAACGAGCTTCAAACAGCCTTTCGCTGCCTCGAATCCAGCTTCAACCCGTGGGGGTTCCCGGCCGAGGAGCGCGCTAAGTGGGCCGACGGGCTGAACATCAAAACGCTTGCGAACCATCCGGAGGCGGAGGTGATCTTCTGGATCGGCTGCGCCCCGGCCTTTGACGATCGTGCCAAGAAGGTGACACGAGCCACGGCTCAGCTCATGCAGAAGGCGGGTGTAGATTTTGCGATCCTGGGCAACGAGGAGCAGTGTACCGGCGACCCGGCACGCCGCGCCGGCAACGAATACCTGTTCCAGATGCTCGCCCGGCAGAATGTCAAGGTGCTCAACGGCTACGGCGCGGAGCAAAAAAAGATTGTCACCACCTGCCCGCACTGCTACAACATGTTGCAGCACGAATACCCCGATTTCGGCGGGCGGTACGACGTGATCCATCACACGACCTTACTGGCTGAACTGGTGGCGAAGGGAAAACTCAGACCGACCAAACGGATCGACAAAAAGGTTGCGTTCCACGACTCCTGCTACCTCGGACGATATAACGAGGTGTATGACGCCCCGCGCGAGGTGCTTAAGGCCATCGCCGGCCTGACGATTCTCGAGCCGGCCCAGACGCGCGATCGGGGGATGTGCTGCGGAGCGGGCGGGGCTCAGATGTTCAAGGAAGAGGAAGCCGGTGACGTACGTGTGAACATCGCGCGAGCGCAGCAACTGCTCGATACGAAACCCGATGCAATCGGCAGCGCCTGCCCGTTCTGCATGCGCATGCTGATCGACGGGCTCGCGGACCTGGACCGCGAGGAAGTGCCACAGCTTGACATCGCGGAGCTGTTGCTCGAGTCTATAGAGACGGAAACGAGGCAGGAGGGCTGAGAGCTTCCAGCAAGACCGGATGTGGGAGCTGTCGGACAGGGATACGCATGAGCGAACCCTCAAGGCATGAGATATTGCAAGACAGCCCCGGCACGCGTGCCTGCGTGCTGGGCAATTTGGGTATCGTGCGGGGAGCATTGGAAGCGGGCGTTCAGTTCTTTTCGTGCTATCCGGGAACTCCCTCGTCCGAAGTCGGTGATACCTTTGCCCGAATTGCGAAGGACGCCGGCATCCTGTTTGAGTACTCGGTCAACGAAAAGATAGCCGTGGAGGTTGCCTTTGCGGCAAGCCTTGCGGGCGCGCGGGCCATGTGCGGCATGAAACACCTGGGTTTGAATTACGCGAATGACCCCATCTCCAGCATGCCCTATGTCGGCGTGGAGGGGGGTATGGTGATTGTCTCCGCCGGGGATCCCTCGGTGATCACCAGCCCTAACGAACAGGACCAGCGACATTTCTGTCGCTTCCTTTATTATCCGGTTTTCGACCCGGCCACACCTGAAAATGCCCGGAGTATGACGCGGTATGCCTTTTCGTTTTCAGAAAAGACGCGTCTGCCTGTTATCATGCGCCCGACAACCCGGGTTTGCCATAGCAGTGGGATCGTGGAACTCGGCCCACTGCCTTTGAAGAAAAACAGAATCCAGTTCACCAAGAATCCCTCTCGCTACGTACCCATCCCTGTTAATGCCCGCCGTATGCGCAAGGAGTTGACTGAACGCTATACGCAGGCTGAACAGTTGCTCGAGACATCCGGTTTCTTTCCGCGCACCGGCACTGGCAAGCACGGCATTATCGCCAGTGGCGTTGCCTACGCTTACACGGCTCAAATCATTGAGGACTTGGGCCTGCAATCAACAGTGACCTTGCAACAAATCGGGGCCTATCCCATTCCTGAAAAGGTGCTGATTGATTTCCTCGAGTCAGTCGATTCCGTACTGGTGGTTGAAGAGCTTACTCCATTTGTCGAAGACTGGGTGAGTCTGTGTGCGTTTCGCCACCACAGGCAGATTCCCGTTTTGGGGAAACGGAGCGGCCGTTTTCCTGTTGAATACGAATACTCGCCCGATCTTGTTGAAGATGCGATTCGAAATCACGTCGGGCTTGGGAAACGTGAGGTGCTTTCGGTCGTTGTGCCTGAACTTCCGTCCCGGCCGCCGGTGCTTTGTCCCGGTTGCCCGCACAGGGCAAGCTTTTATCTGGCAAGAAAGGTCTTCGGCAAGAACACCGTCTATTGCAACGACATTGGCTGCTATACCCTGGGATACGG
>JBARRC010000586.1:0-3311 GCA_049644045.1 Phycisphaerae bacterium | reverse complement strand
CCGTGCGTGTGCGTCTTTCCGCTCCGAACTGGAGCTTCTTTCCCCCCCGAGCGTGTGCTTCTTTCCCCCCCGAACTTGAGCTTCTTTTCCCTCCAAAGCAAAAATCTACGATATGATCACGCTGCGTGACGCCGGATTTGTTGAGGCAAATCGGGTGGCGGATTGACACGGGATCTTTTCGGACACACCTCTAAAGTGCAGCGGTGTGCGGGCACCCGAAGCGTCCGTTAACCGAGTGGATTGGGCTGTTGGAATCCAATGCTGCGTCGGGTGCCATGCGATTGGCCGTCATGTGATCGGGTGGCTTACCCGTGCAGATATTGGCGTTGCGCTGCCCACGGGCAAGGACCGCCCCCTATGCGTGCTCGACTGGTCGGAGACTTTACCGGGGACGGTCCTTGCCCGTGCCATCCGGGGCACAAGCGGCTATAATCCTCCCCTTGATGTCGGCAGTTCGTTTCACATCCCAGCAGCGCGAAGCCATAAGCACGACCGGGCGTAGTGTCATCGTCTCGGCTGCGGCTGGATCGGGTAAGACAGCGGTCCTGGCCGAGCGATGCGCATACCTTGTGTGCGACGCCCCATCCGGTGAGCGGTGCGAGGTCGACCAGTTGCTCGTGCTTACGTTCACAGATGCAGCCGCTGCCGAGATGCGATCGCGGATCGTCGAGGCCATCCGCGCGCGGTCGCAGGCTCGCCCACATGACGACCGGCTACGTGAGCAGGTCGCCTTGGTGGATACCGCGAAGATATCCACGATTCACTCGTTTTGTTTGTGGTTGGTACGTCGTTGGTTCAGTCACGTGGGCGTCGATCCATCCGCGACGATGCTGGACGGCGATGAGGCGACGCTGCTGAAAAGTGAAGTGCTTGATGCGCTCTTCTCTGAGCTTTACGAAACCGGCGACGTGACGGACGAGCCGCTCGGACGGATCGATGCCGACAGCGGGCGTGCCTCCAGCGCTTCACCCGATGAGCCCGATGCCCCGCCCGTCGACCCCAGCGAGCAGGGGCGCCGGTCGAAGACGGCGCCAGGCCGGGCGTTCGTCAAGCTGATCGACGATTACGGGCTCGGCGAGGACCGGGACATCACCCGGTTCGTCCTGAAGCTGTATGACTTTACTGCGTCACTGCCCGACTCCGAGGCATGGCTTCGTGAGGCCTACGAATCGCTGGCGGATCACCCGGAATCCGTCGCGCTTGCGATGATGGGGGAGCTGAAGACGGAACTCCGTTTCCAGGCCGAGCATTGCGATCAAACGGCGGCAGAGCTCGAAGCCGGTGATCCGGTGGGTCATTTTTACGCTTCGCAGATTCGCGCCTATGCGAATCAACTCCGCGCTTTCTCGGCAATGCTCGAACAATCGGACCGGGAAGCGCTGGCTCCGTTTGAAACCGTTCGCCGGCAGATCGCGGAGTTTGAATTCGGCAAGGCACGTGGGCCTGGATTGTCTCAAGATGTCGATCCAGTCGTTCGAGCCGCGCGCGACGCCGCCAGTGCGCAGCTCACCGACGTCAAGAAGCGTCTATTCGATGAACGGCTCAAGAAGCGTTTCGCACTGTTCTCGTCCGAGGAGCTGGTCGCGGGGCTCAAACAGATCGCACCCTATGTAGCGACCATCGCTAATCTCGTGCTTGCCTTTCGCGACGCCTACGCCCGCAAGAAACGTGACCTGAATGTGCTCGATTTCGCCGACCTGGAGCGGTTCGCGTATGACCTGCTTCGCAGCGACGATGATCCGAATAGGCCGTCGGATGTCGCGCGTACACTTCACCGACGATTCGCGCATGTGCTGGTCGATGAGTTTCAAGACATCAATCCGATCCAACAAGCCATCCTTCGGCTGGTCAGCCGTGAAGGCGATCCCGATCGGGCAAACAACCTGTTTGTCGTCGGCGATGTGAAGCAGAGCATCTACCGTTTTCGACTGGCTGAGCCATCGGTTTTCGCAGAGCGGGTGAGGCGATGCCGCGACGACACCGTCGATGACGTGGCCATTTCGCTCCAGAGCAACTTTCGCAGCCGCCGGGAGATTCTCGATGCCGTCAACGAGGTGTTTCGCCGGCTCATGCGTGAGGGCTGCTCGAGCATTGTCTACGATTCAGAGGCGGAGCTTCGTCCGGGTCGCGAGGTCGATCCAAGCAAACCGCACGAACCCGTCGAGCTGCATCTGCTCGAGCGGTCCTGGAAAAACGGTCTTCAAGACGATGACGCGGTGGAGCGCGGGGTGGCTGATCTTTCCGACCCCGCCCGATGGACGCCGATCGAGCGCGAGGCGTATTTAATCGGATCGCGCATCCGCGCCTGGAAGGATAGTGGAAACCTTACGCCTGACAGTGGATCACTGCGTTATCGTAACATTGTCGTGCTGCTTCGAGCGGCCAGGATCAATGCCGAGCGCGTGGCGGCGATGCTGAGCTCGATGGGCATCCCCGCCTATGCGGACGTGGGTGGCTCGTTGTTCGGCGCGCGGGAGATTCGAGACATCTTAGCGGCCCTGCACGTGCTCGATAATTTCCAGCAAGATATACCCTTGGCCGCGCTGCTTCGTAGCGGGGTCATGGGGGGGGCGTTGTCGGAGGATGATCTGGTTGAGATTCGGTGTCTCGACCGTGACATTCCATTTCACGCGGCCGTCCGGCTGTACACCGAGCGTGGCGGAGACAACGATCTGCGCGAGCGGCTCCGTACCGTCATCGATCGCATCAACCGCTATCGCAACGAGGTTAGGCGCCGCCCGTTGGCCGACGTGCTCTGGAGTCTCTACGAGCAGCAAGGATATCTTGCCTATGCCGGCGGCCTGCCCAACGGCGCTCAGCGCCGCGCGAATCTGTTGAAACTCCATGAGCTTGCGCGGCAGTTCGGCTCGTTCCGCAGGCAGGGTTTGCATCGGTTCCTGCGATTCATTCAGTCAATGGAGGAGGAGAAGCAGGATGTAGCCACCGCTCCCGCGATCGGGGAGGCCGACGACGTCGTGCGTGTCATGAGCATCCATCAGGCCAAGGGACTCGAGTTCCCGGTTGTGTTCGTCGCCGGCCTGGGCACCAAGTTCAACCTGGGTGATCGCGGCGGCCGGATGATCTTCGAACGCTCCGCCAAGATCGGGCTCCGCGTCGTCGACACCGAGCGAATGGTCGAATACCCCTCAGCCGCCCATTGGCAGGTTGCTTCGGAAATCGAACGGACCACACGCGAGGAGGAGCTCCGCATCCTGTACGTGGCCATGACGCGCGCCCGGGATAAGCTCGTGCTGGTCGGCTCCCAGCGTAACATTCAACGGTATAGTGCTGGCGAGCCGCGGGCTTCAGCC
>JBARRC010000585.1:0-1674 GCA_049644045.1 Phycisphaerae bacterium | reverse complement strand
GTGATACCGCTTCCGACCGATGTCGAGTATCGCTACGTTTGGACAGGTGATGGGCCAGCCAAGTGGGCAGCGTTTACTGATTTCGACACGGTAGCGAGCGACCTCACGCTTGGCATACCAGTCCCGGTCACTGCGCCCGGCTTAGTAGTTACCGGCGGCAGTGGGGCGACCACCTCCCGGCTCTACGTCTACACGTTCTTCTCTCAGAACGGAGAGGAGTCCGGTCCATCCCCAGCCAACTCTTTGCTGTCTGGATTCATTGACGGCTCGTGGGATCTCAGTTTGATGGACGTGGCCCCGCTGAATACTGGATCGATCAGCGCTACTGCGGCGGACACTCCTACGGCGGGCCTTGTTCAGGTAACCACCTCCGCCAGCCACTGGCTGCGTGCAGGAGACCAGATCACCATCAGCGGCATGGTGACCATGACCGATCTGGATGGTACGTGGGTGGTGAACACCGTTATCAGCGCGACGGTGTTCACCGTCGTTCTCGTCACGGCTCAAGCTAGCGGCACAGGAACGTGGGCGCGCGTGGCGAACTGGAACACTGTCGGCATGACCAAGCGGATATATCGCTCGGCAGGTACGGTTGCAACCTACCAACTTGTCGTCGACAACATTGCTATCGGTGACACGACCTACAGCGACACGATTCTCGATGCCGACATTCTCGGAGACGAGCTTATATCGGATGGCTGGCTACCGCCGCCTCCGAATCTGTTTGCTATCTCAGCTCTTCCCAACGGCTCGCTGGTGGGGCTGTCTGGCACGCTGCTGTGTTTCAGTGAGCCATACCAAGCGCACGCATGGCCCGTCGCGTTCCAGTTCGGCGTGGGGTTTCAGACCGTGAGCTTGGCTACTTTCGGCACGACGACGGTTGTGGGGACACTGGGCAAGCCCTACATCGCTGACGGCGTCGAGCCTGCTTCCGTCACGTTGCAAGCGTTCGACAGCGTGTGGCCTTGCCTGTCCAAGCGATCGATGGTCTCGGTTGGTGACGGAGTCATCTACGCAACCCTGCATGGGCTGGCGTACATCGGCACGGCCGGAGCGAAAATCTGGTCGCAGCCATACTTCACTCGAGAGGAGTGGCGAGACCTTAACCCCGCCAGCATGATCTCGGCTGCGACCGAGGCCAAGGTGTTCGTCATGTACCAGTCGATCGGGGAAGTGGACACACACGTCCTTCTGTTTGTCCCGGAGGAACCGATAGCCGCCTTGACTACGTTGGATATCGCCGCCGTGGAGTTGTACGCCGACCCGCGCAATGGTTTCCTGTACGTCGTAGACAACGAAGCCGTCAAGCAGTACGACGCGGGCATTGGCAACCGACTGCCGTACCAGTGGCGATCCAAACAATACGAGTTGCCCACGCCGGTTAATTTGGGCGCCGCGCGCGTGGAGTTCGTCTCCGAAATGACCGCAGCAGATATCGTTGCTGCACAAGCGACGTACGACGCAGCCGTGGCTACACAACTGAATAAGGTTGACGATGGGCAAGGTGCGATTGACGGTGGTCGTGGCGTGGCGTCTTTTAACGGCCTTGGCTCGCTCAACGGCGGTGCCATTAACGGCTTCACGCCTGCACTGCCATCTTTGCTCGACCCCGCCTATGTGAACTTCACCCTGTACTCCAAGGGCGTCATCGTGTTCTCCGCGCTGCTGTACGAC
>JBARRC010000584.1:0-3790 GCA_049644045.1 Phycisphaerae bacterium | reverse complement strand
GTCCATGCCCCACCGGTCCACCTCAATCCGCCCCGCTCGTGGGCCTTGGCGTAGTCCTCATAGTATTTCAGGCGCAACTCCTTCGCCTTCTTCCAGCATTTGAGAGGAGCCGTCTTGTATTTCCCATTCTTCGACATTGCGATTTCCTTCTCCTTGGTGGAGGATCAGAAGAGATCGTCTTCCTGCAGCATTTCGAGGAAGGCCTCGACTCTCACTTTGAACTGCCCGATCGGCACGGTGACGTCGAATTCCAGAAACAGCGTCTTGATCCCCGCATCATTCAGCGCCTTGGTCAAGGCCGGGATATCGACCTCATGGGGATCGCAGAACTTCTGCTGCATGACGATCGCCCCCTGCACATCGTAGCTCTTCGCCAGTTCGATCACGTGAGCAACTCTGGTGCGGTCCGGCCAATCCTTCGACGGACAGGGTACCCGCTTGACATAGCGATCGGCTATACGGGGCAACGGGCTTCCATTCGACTCCACCTCGTTCCAGAAGTACCGGGTACCCGTGCAGTGATCGTCGATCACGAACGTGGCGTCACAGGACTCAACCATCCTGATGAACACGATGTCGTCGTTCTCACTGCCCAACACCATCAGCCGCGTCCCAGTGGGTCGCACGACTTCGCGCTTGGAGAGTCGGGCCAGCAATCCCTCGAGAGCGGCGTTATGATCCTGCTTATCCACCATCTGCGAGGAGAGTACCATCTCCATCGCCTCTTCCCCGGTCAGCGGGGGCGAATCGCCCTTGCGCAGTTCGTAGACCTCCCACATCAACCGGCGGTTGCGATTATAGACCTCGATCGCGTCGTCAATGGCCTTCTCATCGATTTTCTTCCCCAGCCACTTTTCGAGCGATTCCTTGAACACTTCCAGCTCCTTCGTTAGAAAGGGAGCGGCGCGGGGGCTCTGCACGTGGTGGGGCATCGGCAGGTAGTAGCTATAGTCGATCGGGATGTGTTTCTGCCAACTGGTAAAGGTCTGGCGGATATGCAGGCAGGACTGGGCGATCATGATTCCGTCCAGGTAATCGAAGCGCCCTTTGAGTCCCTGGGCCAGACAGTCGCGGCAGAACGGACAGAACATCGCGAAGATGTGTGGCTCGGTCACGTCCTGCACTTCGTGACTTCCCAGAATGCGCACCGGCAGAATGCCAGCGGCGTACATGAGTTCCTCGGGAGCATAGGTGCAAAAATACCCCATGATCTTGCCCCCGGTCCGCTCCTTCCACTCCCTGGCGTACTGCGCACGGTTCACCCGCCAATTGCGGAAGGTCTCGAATGTTTCCCGGTCAAGCACAGCCTGAGTTGCCATACTGGCGTCTCCTATTGCTTTCGGATCCGATGCCGGATGCGGGTTCAGGTCGCCGCCTGACAATTGACTGCCAGGAATGCCACAGCCGCCGCATGTGTAGGCCAAGGATAGTCCACCGTTCAATTTACACCCCTCCAGAAGTTGCACTGCCAGCTGTTGGTTCATCCACCGCATCCACGTCAAGCATGCCGTTGTCAGTTGGATAGCGCCAACCCGGAAGTTCGGTGTTCCCGCAGGCGTAATTCATCTTGGGAGGCCGGGCGCCGCGATCCAGTAGCCCCAGCAAACCTATGCTGACGAACGGGTTTTTCTTTGGATTGAAGATTTCGCCCGTTTCTTTCGCCAGGGCCTCGTCGTTGGCACCGCGGGCGAGCTGCTGCTTGAACAAAGCCCGGGAGTACGGGGCATCCTTGGACATAAGGCGGGCTCGTTCGTAGCCACGGCGGAGCGCCTCAAGCTCGTCGTCGAAAACAGCATTGCTTAAGCCCACTTGATACGCACGGTCCGCGGTCATCCCTTGATCAAAGACCTCAATAATGGCCGAATCGCCCACGCCGAGTCTCCTCAGTTCGCCGACGGCACCGAAGCCGCCTAAAATGGCGTAGTCCAGCTCGGGTTGGTTGTAGGTGTTCTTTGGCTGCCAGTTCGTCTTCCGGTCGAGCGAGTCGAACACGAAGCCTTCCGCCCGCACGTCGTAGCGAAGGTCGAGGAAGTAGTTGAACTCCGCCCCGCCGCCCCACTTCTCGCCAAAGACTCCGACTGTCGCCACGGGGCTCTCCTGAATTAAACGGAACAGGCGCATGCCGTTGCGCGTAAACCCGGCTGCCTCCGCCTCGGTCAGAGGAACGTAGCCCTTGTTGCGCTCAAACCAACCGCGGTTGAATTCACGGGCATCCGCGCCGAGCATCCGCATACCGGTACCGGCAGCGCTGAAGAGCACGGCCCCGCAGTGACCCTCGCGGTGAAGCTGAAGGACGCGGTTGTATGCATGGGCAAGTTGGTCAATAGCGGCACGATTCCACACGTTGCCGCGAAGAGGATTGTTGAACACGATGCTACAGACGCGGTCACGGGACGACGGTTCGCAGAACTTCAGATCGAGATAACAGCCTCTGTACTTTCCCGTATCCAGGTCCAGCTCCGCCACCGGAGTGTGGTAGTATTTGCCATATCCAAGGAGGCGGCCGAGGTTTCGTTTCTTCATTTCGTGCAATAAGCACGGCCTGCCTTTTCGTGGACCGGCTTCGCCATCCACGTCGAGCATCTCGATCATATACGGGTCGTCACCGTTCTCATCCCGTGCCCGGCGGATCAACTCAATCACGCCGTCGATCGTCAGGTGGGCGATGAGTGAGTCGATCACCTCGATGAGTCCCACCTTGTAGCGAAGCCCGGCCCGTGTCGAGATGTTGACCTGTCCGGGCGTCGCGATACGGTCCTGAATCATGTCCAGCGCGTAGAGAAAGATCGGCAGGGCATAGCGTCGAAAGGCCCGTCCGCCGGCGTCATCGGCGCAGGCGACGTGAACGAGCGATTCGGCGCTTTTGATCTTACCGGCGCGGCGATCACGCTCCGTAGCTTCGTAGTAGGACCAGAATTCCTTGCGCGAGATTTCACCCATCGGCACGTAGCGGCCGGTGGACGGATCAAGCACCTGCTCGGGTTTCGGGCGAGGACCCTCGCTCCAGGCGCAGAAGCCCTTTCGTGACGGGGCGTTGACACCGGTGAGGCCTTCCTTCTCCAGCCTGGCGATCCAATCGGGATAATGTTTGCCGTCGCGGTTGTACAGGCTTCGCAAGCGGTCGTTTTCGGGCAGCGCTTCACCAAGATGCCGCGACGATTCGGTGTAGGGCATGTGGCCGGTCTGGTCGAGGACGGTGAAGGGGTTAGCCGTGAACAACTCCCACAATCCTCCAAGCTCAACGATATCCTGACCGGTCTTCACGTCCCACGAGACGATCGCCCCCATGGCCTGGAAGATCGGGTCGGTGATGTATCCGTGATGGTCAACCGGTAGAGCGATGACCGTTTTTTCGAGAATTTGATCAGCGAAGACAACGCCCAATGCGAATGTGTCATTCGAGGCATACTTACCCTTCATCACGTCGATGAGACGATTCGCTTCAAACGGGAAGTAACCGTGCACGGTCAGAAACTTTTCACGGAAGGCCTCGGATCGAAACAGGATGGCCAGTTCGCCCGTCGTGTGCGATGAAGTATTTGAGAAGATCGCGGCAATGTGTTCCGGGTCGACCGTCTTCTCGATGGTCTCGAAGATCTTGGCTTTGATATCGCTGCGTTCCGTGGCCACCTCCCAGATAATGTCGGCGCCGGCCAAGTCGCTGTAGTCCTGGGTGTATTTCGTACGGGCTTCCAGCGCCTTCGCATCTTCCTCGCGGATCTGCGCGCGTTTGACCTGTTGCTGCCACAGACCGGCGAGTTTTTCCCTGGCCCGCTTGAGCGCTTCAGCC
>JBARRC010000583.1:0-7659 GCA_049644045.1 Phycisphaerae bacterium | reverse complement strand
GATCGGCGATGACGAACCGAGGTTGAGCTTCCCGGACAGCGTCGCGGTCAACGCCGATGCCGGCGGGGTCACGGCACAGGTGACGTGGGATCCGGTGAGCGTAAGCGGTGGGTGTGACGCAGAGTTGGGGCTCGTTTGCACCGCCACGCACAGTTTCGGCGTCACTATCGACCACCTGATCGAGACGGGTGGGCGGTTCCCACCGGGGCTTTCCGAATTTGAATGCACGACCACGGACATGTGCGGCCTCACCGCCTCGTGCGAGTGGCGCGTCAACGTCAGCCCTGCCACGACCGTCGAGCTGACCGTCCAACTGTCGCCGACTATGACGCCAGGCCCGCTGCACCGGTGCATCGAGTTCGAGTTCTACTCGAATTGCGTCGAGCCGCCGCTGGTGGAAGAGCTGACACTGGAGTTTGGCCTGCCCTATAACCTCCCGGGGTATGCCACGAACGTGGTGACCAAGGTCCCCGCCGGTCAGTATGCCTGCGTGACTGCGCGAGATCCGCTGCACACGCTACGGTCAGTCGCGGGCCTGGAAATCGTCGACCGGAGGTACGTGGTTACGTTCGAAGGCGATCCGTTCTTCGGTGGAAACTGGCTGGTCGGTGGGAACCTCAACGGTGACCACGTCATCGACATTTTGGACTTCGGTACGTATCTCTCCCAATATGGCCTGACCGTCGATGCCGATACACCGTGCGGCACAGAAGGTCCACACGCTGACCTCGACGGAGACGGAGAGGTGAACGAAGACGACATGTGGTTCGTCGAAACGAACCTCGGCCAGCATGATAAAGACTCCTGCTGCCCGGGCGGCGTGAGCACCGCGCTAACGCCACCAATTGTGGAGATCTCGGTCCGCGATCTCGAATTGATGGGGTTGGATCATCTTGACTGCGCCGACCTCAACGGCGACGGCCTCCTGAATCAAGACGACGTCGCCGTCTTCTCGCGGGGAGGGCTCAAGGGCAAGAAGAAGCCGGATCGGGATCGGGATCGCAACTAACCCGGATGATTCACCGCAGAGCACGCAGAGACCGCAGAGAAGCGAGGTTACAGCATATCAATCCGTGCCAAAGCGAAGCGTTGTCGATTGACGATTGTTACGACAAGCTGCGGAAGAACCGCCGCCACCGGGGGAAGTAATGACGGTCGGGGTTGAACGAAAAGACGACCGAAGTGGCCCGGCCGACGATGCGGTTTAGCCCGACAAAGCCAAACCACCGCGAGTCGCGGCTGTTGTCGCGGTTGTCGCCCATCAGGAAATAGTGACCATCCGGGACGGTGACCGCATCGAAGGAACGTTGCGAGGATATCGTGGGTGTCAGCATGACCGGATGTATGCGTCCGTCGATCTTCTCGCCGGCGAAGCGATATCGCTGTTGCTCGTCGGCGGGGATCTGATTGATGACCGCGGGATCGAGTGGCTCATAAGTCACCACCTCACCGTTCACAAACAGGCGGTTGTTTCTCATCTCGATCCGGTCACCCGGCAAACCCACCACACGCTTCACCATGCGTACGCTGTCGGACGGGGAGAAAAACACCACGACATCGCCGCGCTCGGGCTGCGACCACGCCGCCAAACGCCAATTCGTAAACGGAACCCTCAAGGCATAGGCGAGCTTATTCACGAAGATGCGGTCACCTTCAACAATGGTCGGTTTCATCGATCCGGTGGGTACGTCGTTCCAATCGGCCACGGCTGATCGGAACGATCCCACCACAATCAGAACCACCAGAAACGGTCGAGCCATTTCCCGCCAAAACTTCAACAGCCGCGTTTTGTTCTTCCTCGTTGTCATGAACCACCTTCGAGCCGTATACTCCTGAAGCGGCATTCAGCCGCAACCGAATACTTCTGCGTGTTTTACGCACAAGTTGCGGAGTAAGAATCCAAACGAAAAGAGCATGTATCTTAGGGCATCGAGGCCTCACAGTTCAAGTCCAATTCCCAACCGTCCGCTGCCGATCACATTCCAAATACATTTGACCACTGGAGCCCCAACAGCATACATCCGATAATACAACGACATGGACAAGCCTGAAGCTGTCATTCGCGAACTGGAGGACTCGTCCGGTAGCGCCGAGACGCGCGACGCGCGATACGCATCGGCGGAGAGACAAGGCCCTCACAGCCTGGTTGTCATGTATCACTACGTGCATGACCCGGAGTCGGGCGCGGCTGGAACGTCAGGCTTCACCCTGCGCGATGAACCGCGCGGGCTCAAGCCCGTGGCTCAAACGGAACCGGCGAATCCGCGCAGGCTGAAGCCTGCGGCTCAATTGGAACCGGCGGATCCGCGCGGGCTCAGGCCCACGGCTCCCGGTACCCATGGACTGACCAGCCAAGAGTTCTGTGCTCAGCTCGACCGGCTCTGCAATACCGCGGAGCCGATTGATTGGCCCACGTTGTACGCCTGGATGTGTGGTCGCCGCTCGGTTCCTGATCGCTGCTTCTTGCTGACTTTCGACGACGGGCTTGCGGACCACGCTGAGACAGTGTTACCGATATTGGAGGAGCGGGGTCTACGAGGTGCATTCTTTGTTCCCGGTGCCGTCTTGACCACGCAACGCCTGCTCTCAGCGCACGCCATCCACCTGCTACTTTCAACGTTGAATGAAGAGACACTCGAGCGCGAATTGCTCGATTATTTCACACACCATGGGAACACAGACACCGACAGGATGGCGTCGGTTGATGCAAATCTTGCCGACGCCATGTACCACTATGAATCGCCCGTGCGCGCGCGCCTGAAGTATCTGTTGAACATGGTATTACCGACCGATCTGCGGATGGCGGCTGTCGATGTCATATTCGAACGACACATCGGGTCGCCGGCCCGGTGGGCGCAGCACTGGTATCTTAGCTGGGATGACCTGGTCAGGATGGAATCGTCGGGGCACACCGTCGGTGCCCACGGCCACAGTCACGAGCCGTACAGTCGGCTGACACCGGCTCAGCGTCGAGAGGATATGAATCACATTGCGGACGTCCTACGCAACGGGCTCGGGCCGGACATCCGTCCGTTTTCCTACCCTTATGGCCAATTTGACGACGACACGTGCACCGCGTGCTGCGAAGCGGGTTTCGCCCACGCCTTCACGACGGAACGCCACTGGGTCACGCAGGGCGGCGATGTTTTCCGTCTGCCGCGTGTTGACACCATTGACGTGGAAGCGATGCTCGAAGAGGAAGTCGCGTGCACCCGGACCTGATGCCAACATCAACCGCGCCGACGCAACTCAATCGTACAGAGCTTCTTCGGCGGTTTGTTCAGGCCTATTGGCTTCGTCCGGAGAACGCGTTTTGGATGACGCTCCGCAGTGAGCTCCTGTCGCGCTGCCCGCTCGAACACCCGTCCGTCGATCTGGCTTGCGGCGACGGCGTGTTCAGTTTTCTACATTGCGGCGGCGTATTCGACCCTGCCTTTGATGTGTTCACGTCGGTCGGCGGCTTGGACCGCGTGCGCGATCAGCACGGGGACATGTTCGATCACGTGAGCGACGCGTATCAACCTCCGATCGTTTCGCGGCCCACCGACACGATCGACGTAGGTACCGATCTGAAACCGGCTCTGCTCGCTAAAGCGAAACAACTTCATCTGTATGGCCGGTTGGCCGAGCACGACAACAATCAACCATTGCCATTCGAGGACAACGCGTTCCAAACGGTCTACTGCAACGCCGCGTATTGGGTGGCCGACATCGACCGATTTCTTGCCGAGATGAATCGGATCACCCGGCCGGGTGGTCGCGTCATTCTGCAGGTTAAGCTCGATAGCATGCGCCGCTATACACTCGGCGCGTATCGAAACATCCTTGGTGATCAGTTTCTCGATATCGTTGAGCGCGGCCGCATGGAGTCATGGCCAACGATCGCGAGTCAGTCCACATGGGAAACGCGCTTTGCCGCTGCGGAGTTCTCCATAAAATGCACAGCGCCTTTCATAACCCAAACGCACGCCCACATCTGGGACATCGGGTTGCGGCCCATCGCACCCATGCTGGTGAAGATGGTCAACGCGCTGACGTCGGCGACGCGCGCAGCCATAAAGAAGGATTGGGTTGATCTGTTCTGCGAGCTGCTTGCACCGCTGTGTGATCCGGACTTCTGTCTGCCTACCAGCCAGGATGAGCCGGCCGAAGTGCAATACGTCCTCACCCCGGCTGAGTAACGAGCCGCGGGCTTCAAGCCCGCGCGGTGCGGCGGATGACGAGACCGCTTCAGAATGCAAAGATCCGCGTGGGCTTCAAGCCTGCGGCTCGCGAAAAAATGTATCCAACGACATCCCGAGAAGCATGTAGAACAGGCTTTCCAGTTCCTCACGGATCTCTTTGAACTGAAAAAGACCGACTGGAAAGTCGGTCCCACAAACAAGTCGGTCCCACAAACAAGTCGGTCATGTTTTCACAAACGCCGAGGATTCGGCCGTGCGCCGGCCTCCAAAATGGCAAAAGTCGAGCTTGGATGAAGTCATCCAAGACCCATCCTATCCACATTCGAGGAACACAGGACACTGACGTTAGTGTGTCGCCGAAAGGCATGGTCAAACGTCTGCTGCACGATAACCCGCTTCGCGCAGTCGATTCCTAAGGGAAACCCCCCAGCCAATGAGGCAAAAGAGGCAATGTGTTCATGGGTAGGGACCTGATAGCCGATCAGTGACACGGTTTCGGACCGACTATTCATCCTCACAAGTCTGAAGGTCGGAATCAGCCGGGTGAGCGTGAGACTTGCAGATGACCATGATAACCCATCTGAAACAAACCTGTCTTGATGACTACCTGGAGGTTACTTATGGCTAAGGTGCTTGTCGTTGACGACTCGGTGACCAACGTCAAGGTATTGGTCAGGACGCTGTCCAACCTTGGGTACGAGCTGCTGACTG
This sequence comes from Phycisphaerae bacterium, assembly GCA_049644045.1. Classification (GTDB taxonomy): domain Bacteria; phylum Planctomycetota; class Phycisphaerae; order UBA1845; family UBA1845. The sequence continues at coordinate 2,764 of JBARRC010000583.1, read as the reverse complement.
CGTACAACGGCAAACAAGCGCTCGAGCTGGCAGAGTCGCAGCCGCCCGACGTGATTCTGCTGGATGTCATGATGCCGGGAATGGACGGCTATGAGGTCTGCCGGAGGCTCAAGGCCAATCGCAAGCTGAGCTCGATTCCCGTAATCATGGTATCGGCGCGGAATCTGGAGGAAGATGTGGTTCAGGGGCTTGACGCCGGGGCTCACGACTACATCACGAAACCATTCAACCGTCATATCGCCACAGCCCGCGTCCGCTCAGCCGTTCGGGGCAAGATCGCTTACGATACGATCCAAGAGATGAACAGTAAGCTCGAGGAATCCAAGCGGGCCGCCGAAGCCGGGTCGCTGAGCAAAGGCGAGTTCCTCGCCAATATGAGCCACGAGATTCGCACGCCCATGACAGCCATCCTTGGATTCGCTGAGAGCTTGACGGACCGCAATCTCTCGGAGTCCGAACGACTCATGGCGATTGACACGATCCGGCGCAACGGCGAGTACTTGCTGCAGATCATCAATGATATCCTGGACCTGTCCAAGATCGAAGCGGGTAGACTTGACATCGAACAGATTGCCTGTTCGCCGCGCCGAGTTGTGGAGGATGCGGTCTCGCTGATGCGCGTCCGCGCCGATTCCAAAGGCTTGACCTTTGAGGTGAAATACGCCGGTCCCATCCCGGAAACGATCCGAACCGATCCGGCAAGGCTGCGGCAAATACTGCTCAACCTTGTGGGCAACGCGATCAAGTTCACCGAGACGGGCAGCTTGCGACTGGTGGCGCGCTTTATAGAGGGGCAAAAGGGTCAAAGGTCCTATCTCCAGTTCGAGGTAATCGACACCGACCTGGGCATGACGCCGGAACAGATTGTGAAGCTGTTCCAGCCGTTTACTCAGGCCGACACCTCGACGACACGCAGGTTTGGGGGGACGGGGCTCGGCTTGACCGTCAGCAAACGGCTGGCCGAAATGTTCGGCGGAGACATCACCGTCGAAAGCGAACCCGGCGTGGGCAGCAAGTTTACGGTGACAATCGGCACGGAGTCGGTGGACGACATGGCGATGTCGGACCGACTCGTCGAGGTGACCATTGCCGAGAATGGTCAGGTCGCTGTTGAGAAAGCCCTGGCCGCGCTCAACGAGGGCGAACCGTTCGATGTCATCCTCATGGACATGCAGATGCCGGTGTTGGACGGGTATGAGGCGACGAAGCTGCTACGCAGCAGGAATTACACCGGTCCGATCATCGCTCTGACCGCACATGCGATGGCCGGTGACCGCGAGAAGTGTATCAGGGCGGGCTGCGACGACTACGCAGCCAAACCACTCAACCGGGCCGCGCTGATCAAAATGATCCAGCGGTACCGTCGGGCGGCAATCGCCCAGAGCATGACTCCATAGTCCATTGTCGATTGGAGATTGGGGATTGTCGATTGTCGATTGTCGATTGTTCGCCCGTCGCCCGCCGAATCGGGGTTTGCCTCTCCCCAATCCGCAATCCGCAATCCTATTGAACCCTACCGCATTCATCAGCGCGCCGGTACGATAGAGCTACGACGAGCCGCGGTCCTTCACATGTGGCAAGTGATGGGTAGCGAACAGCGAAATTGGCGATTCTTAATTCGCCATTTGCTATTCAACAGAAACGGGAGTTTCACGATGCACGCCATGCTGCTTCGTACACCAAAGCCCATCGAAGAACGACCATTAGTGGCGGAGGAGGTTGCCGATCCGACACCCGGTCCGAGTGAGATCCTCGTCGGCGTGAGCGTATGCGGTGTATGCCGGACCGATCTTCACGAGGTCGAGGGTGAACTGCCGATGCGGCGGGCGCAGGTGATCCCGGGCCATCAAATCGTCGGGACGGTAACCGCCCTGGGTGAGGGGGTCTCACGCTTTCAGGTCGGCGATCGAGTGGGCATCGCCTGGTTGCACGACACCTGTGGAGCGTGCGAGTTCTGCGCCCGCGATGCGGAGAATCTGTGCACGTCAGCAGGGTTTACAGGTTGGAGCGCGGACGGCGGCTATGCCGAGTATACGACCATCCCGGAATCGTTCGCCTACGATATTCCCGAGGGCTTTCCCGACGAGCAGGCGGCGCCGCTTCTATGTGGCGGTATCATCGGCTATCGGGCATTGCGGATCAGCGGTGTTCAACCGGGTCAGCGGCTGGGTCTGTACGGCTTTGGCGCCTCTGCGCATATCGCCATTCAGGTCGCCCGGCATTTAGGCTGTGAGGTGTACGTTTTTACACGCAGCAAGGCGAATCGCGAGCTGGCGCAACAACTCGGTGCCGTGTGGGTCGGCGGCTCCCGCGATCAGCCGCCGGCGAAGCTCCACGGTTCGGTAATCTTCGCGCCGGCCGGTCCGCTCGTGCGCGATGCTCTGGAGGTGCTCGAGAAGGGGGCCACCGTGGCGCTGGCCGGCATCTACATGACCCCCATCCCATCGCTGGATTATGTTAAGCACCTCTATGATGAGAAGGTCGTGCGGAGCGTGGCCAACGCGACTCGCCGCGATGGGCAAGAGCTACTCGATTACGCCGCGAAGATCCCGATCCGCACGACCACTCAGGTGTTTCCGCTCGAACAGGCCAACGAGGCGCTGCTCGCGCTGAATACCGGGAAGATCAGCGGTGCCGCCGTGCTGCTCATTGGCGGGTGAATAACGTGGCTTCGGGAGGTGTGCTATCTTTGTGTTGAGACGAAACACGTTGAGCAGCGTGCTGCTCGTCATCGTAGGCATGGCGATGTTGGCTCTTGCTCTAC
>JBARRC010000582.1:0-3644 GCA_049644045.1 Phycisphaerae bacterium | reverse complement strand
AGGCAGTGGTGATCGACTACGTCATGCCGGGCATGCCGCCCGACAGTCTTAAGGTGGAAGAGGCATGCAGCGGGATGCGCTCGTTGATGGCCTTTGTGACGCTCGGTGTGGCCATGGCCTATCTGGGCGAGCGGCCCACCTGGCAACGGATCGTCATGATCCTGACATGCTTGCCGATCGCGGTCTTGTGCAACACTATTCGGGTCACGGTGACCGGTTTGTTGATCGTGACAGGGCATCCGGAACTGGCGAGGGGAACCGCGCACCAGATGCTCGGAATCTTGATGTTCGGAATTGCGCTGGGGCTCTTCGCGCTGGTCGGAACCGTTGTGGACCATTTGTTCGTGGAGGAGCCGGGCGACGAGACTGGAGAACCCGGCCCGGCTTGAGTGCGTCGTCGCTGGACCGAGAATCTCGCTGGACCGAGAATCCCTTCTCGGTCCTCCGGCAGGTGCCGAGAAAAGATTCTCGGCACAGCGTGGTGTGGCACGGGTTTCTAACCCGTGGTTCATTTGCGCGGGCTTAGGTGTTAAGGTAGGCTTATGAGCACGCTTCCTGCTACGGTACAAGAACGTATCACGTTGCCCTCCACCGTTCGAGGCGTCAGAACGGAAGGCGGGGTACCGCCGACCGCAGCGGAGCTGATCGCGATGCTGCGGCACCGCACCGTGCTGATCGTTCTGTTGTTTGTGTTGTTTGCGGGCCTGGCGGTCGGCGGCTTCGCGAGTTGGTGGGTGTATTTCCCAGGGTATCGTACTGAATCTCTGATCGAATGCATCTCAAACATCCCGGAGGCGGAACTAACCCTGGAACAGCGGCGCCTCAGGCGAGACGAACATGAAGCTTTTGTGATGACGCAGGCGCTGTTGCTCAAAAGCCCGAGTATTCTGGGCGAAGCGCTGAAGGTCACGGCGGTTCGAGAGACGGACTGGTACCAATCGGTCGATCCGAACGAACATCTCCTCGAACTCACCGAAGAACTCGCCGCGGCGCCTGTTCGCGGCACCAATTTTCTCCGCGTCGCCATGGAATGCCGCAACCCCGAGGATCCGGCCGTCATCATCAATGAGGTCGTCAACCAGTGGTTGCACTCGGTCAGGAAACGATCGGCGGAGGAATTCGCAGACGAGCCTCTGGACGCCGCCCTCCAGGAGCTGGATGCCCTGGACCAGGAGATTGCTGAAGACCGCGATCGACTCAAGGCGATCGCCCTGCGTCTCCCGGCCGGCGCCCGGCAGAACCCCGGCGGTAACATTGCCAATCAACAGGTGCAACAGTTTGCCGAGCAGGTGGCGGTCCTTCAGCTCGAGCTTTCACAGCTCGAACAATATCGGAGCATCTACAACGATCCGGCGGGGCTGGCCGCTACGGCGGAGGATCGGGTATTCGTCGAACAGGATCCCCAGGTCGCCGAACTCGCCCAGTATCTGTTTCGACTTGAACAGCAGTGGGCGGCCGATGCGGAGGTCTACGGAAGCGACCACGCCGTTCTCAAGCAGATCGAGGCCCAAATCAAGGCAGCCGAGGCGACGCTCGCCGAACTGAGGCTGGAGAAGCTGCAAGAGCGGCGCGCCGACATCCGTGAGGCAGCCAATACCGCCTTCGACAGCACGCGGCACGCGTTGTTCTTGGCGCAGGAGAGCCTCGCCAAGGCCGAGGCCGGCCTCCAAGACCAGGATCGGCTCCTGTTTGATTACTTCAACCTGGAGGCGGAGATCGCTCAGAAGGTCGAATACAGGCTTCAACTGGGCAACTACGTCAAGAGTCTAAGCCGGGTCAAGACGCAGCGAACGGCCATCAATGTCAATGTGGCCCAACCGGCGATCGACCCGCTGGAGCGCAGCAGCCCGACCCTTCTTCTGCTGCCGGTCGGTGTGATCCTCGCGCTTGTGCTGTCGCTTGGCATCGCGCTGGGGTTGGAGATGCTTGATACGTCGGTGAGAACGACACAGGACGTCGTACGACATCTGGATATCGCCATACTTGGCGCGATCCCTGACACGGACGACGAAGAGGTTGCGATCGAGCGGGTCGAGACGGCCGTGAGAGATACCCCGCACTCGATGGTCGCGGAGGCCTTTCGGCGCATCCGGACGAATCTTCAGTTCAGCGCGCCTGCGGAGCGGCAACGCTCGGTGATCGTCACCGGTCCGCGCCCGGACGACGGTAAGACGACGGTGGCCTGCAACCTTGCGATGGCCGTCGCCCAGGGCGGCCGACGCGTTTTACTGGTCGATGCCAACTTCCGTCGACCGGGCATTGCCCGCGTGTTCGAGAACGTTCCGGCGGAGGGGCTGAGCAACCTGCTGATCGGGGAAGGTTCCCTGGCGTCTTACGTCGTCCAGACCACGACCCCGTTGCTTGACGTGTTGGGCAGCGGCCCGACACCGCCGAATCCGGTGGAGCTTTTGGGTGGCGAGCCTTGCCGGGCACTGCTACAAGAGGCAATGTCCCAGTATGACCAGGTCATCATCGACACCGCGCCGGTGCTGCTGGCGAGCGATGCGCTGGTCCTCGCAACGGTGGTTGACGGCGTCATCCTTGTCATTCGGGCCAACCAGAACACACGTGGCGTTGCGCGGCGCGCGTACACGCTGCTTGTCGACGTCGGCGCCCATCTGTTCGGCGCCGTGCTGAACGCAGCGCAGGTAAGGCGCGGCGGCTACTTCCGTGAACAGCTCCGTGCGTACTACGACTACCAGACGGATGCCACGGCAGCGGGTCCGACCCGGCCGCTGATACGCAAACAGTCCAATCCCCCTGAAAGGCGAGATGAATGATGCGACAGGTAACCATGCTGGATCTTGCTGCCGAGTATGATGTTTTGGCGGACGAGGTTCGCAATGCGGTTAACACCGTTTTGAAGAGTCAGCAGTTCATCGGCGGTCCGGCCGTCGCCGAGTTGGAGACCGCGTTGAGCAGCCGATTAGGCGCCCGGCACGCGATCGCGGTCAGCAGCGGCACGGACGCTCTATTGTGCGCCATGATGGCGATGGGAATCGGCCAGGGCGACGAAGTGGTCCTTCCGGCCTTTACTTTTTTCGCCACGGCGGGATCGGTGGCACGGCTTGGCGCGAAGCCCGTCTTCGTCGATATCGATCCGCGCACGTTCAATATCGACCCGAGTAAGATCGAGGCGGCTGTCACGGATAAAACGAAGGCGATCATCGCCGTTCACCTCTTCGGTCAATGCGCCGAGATGGACGCGATCAACGCCGTGGCTGCACGTCACGGATTGCGTGTGGTCGAAGATGCGGCGCAGGCGATCGATGCGACGTACCATGGTCGGTTGGCGGGAACGCTCGGTGACGTGGCTTGCGTGTCGTTTTACCCCACGAAGAACCTCGGCGGGTTTGGTGAGGGCGGCATGATCTTCACGAACGATGAGGATTTGGCCGGCATCGTCCGCCAACTGCGCAATCATGGGGAATCGCAGCGGTACATGCACGAGCGCGTCGGCGGCAATTTCCGTCTTGATACGACGAAGGCGGCCATATTGCTCGTCAAACTGCGATACCTGGGCGAATTCACGCAGCGCCGTCGCGACAACGCGGAGCGCTACGACGAGCTGCTGAAGGGGACCCCGGTCACAACACCCCACGTACCTGATTACCAGGTAACGGTCTATCACCAATACTCGATTC
>JBARRC010000581.1:0-10405 GCA_049644045.1 Phycisphaerae bacterium | reverse complement strand
TACTTGGCCGTGTCGAGTGGTACGGGGACGAACCGGACGTAGAACGCGGGCGGGCACCACTGCGACCTCTAACGTTTGTTGCCATTGCCAGTATCTCCAAAAGTGTACACTCTTACCGTCGCATTCCCGACGCTCGGCTACATCGGAACACCCGGCGCGCCTCTTGAGGTATTGACATTCGGTGCAGAGCGCATTCCGGCCGATCGTCGCACCAAGCACTGTCCCGATAGCCGGTATCGCCGCGATGCACGACGACCTGCGCGTACGCGGGAAACGCCGATTGACGCTCAAAAACGCCCCTTTTTCGTGCCGCGCCGCGTCACTCCAACCCTCTTGCGACAACTGTGCAACCGGTGGCGCAGAGTGTGATGGTCACGATGATTTCGCGAAAAAAAATGCTGGTTTTTTTTGGAGTCGATCGCGCCGAGATACCCGCGTGGACCGCAGCCCCGGCAGCCGCACGATTCAGCGTCGCGCCGACTTCCTCTTTCGATGGGTCGGTTTGAGGACCTTCTCGCACACGAGATCAGCCCCTTGGTGCTGCTGCTCCAGCTCTTCCATGAACCGCTCGAACTTCTTGAGCCGCTTCTCGGCAAGTGCACGAATGGGCGCGAATTGGAAAGAATCCCTGAGACGCGCCTTCCAGAAACGGTACTCTTTCTGGGCGTGCCACGTGTCAATCACCGCCTGTACACCTTTTCCGTCAACGGCACCGCGACGAATGGTTGGCCACAGCGAAAGCGCGCCGAACCCATCAAGGTTGTCCGCTTCTCGGACCACCTGCCCTTCAATTAAGTCAATCTCGCGGTCGTTCAGCGTTCGAATCGCCTCGGAGGCGCGCGCCAGCGAGTCAGCCGGCAGCAGCTTGACCAGGCGGCGCTCCAGCATCGCCGCCCCCTGCTCACAAGGGGCTTCAGACGCCGGACGGCACAGAATCTCGGCCCGTTCGATTTCGCCTTCTTGCAGCCGCGTAATCCAACCGGCATCATGGTACAGGGCAGCCGCAATGATGGCCGCCTCATCGGGCGAAGCGGCTTGAACCGTGGGGAGTGTGGCGATCCTCCGCGCGTTTCTGGTGACTCGAACGGTATGTTCCCAAAGGAATAAGTCCTGGTCACCATGTTCGTTCGTGATCACCAGGTCAGTGCGAGCGTGGTGCCAGATCGCGTCCAATTGCATCATGGACTACGTCCGTTCCCGGATATGGGACCGACTTTCCAGCCGGTCAATAGACAGGCTGGAAAGCCTGTTCCACACCAGGTTGCCTCTTTCTCCCCTGCCTGCGCCGCGTCGCGGCAGGCAGGCCTAACGGTGGGAAAGGTAGCGGCTATTCTAACATACCCGAGTGGCAAAACGCCACAGAAAAAACCTCGCCCGTGGGACCGACTTTGCCTGTGGGACCAACTTTCTAGTCGGTCAGTAGACAGGCTGGAAAGCCTACCCCACGGTGACAGCGCTGCAACGCACGTCGATGCCGGGCTTTACGCAGCTTCGACGATTTCGTAATAACAGTTGCGTTTCTTAGGGAACCAGCCGGCCTCCGTGATCGCGTTTCTTATCTCTTGTCCCGTAAGGCGATATGTCGTTCCGGCGGCCGAAACAACATTCTCCTCCATCATCACCGAACCCATGTCGTTAGCCCCGAAGAACAACGCGAGTTGACCTATCTTCACACCCTGTGTAACCCAGCTTGACTGGATGTTGGGGATATTGTCAAGATAGAGACGCGCCAGCGCGGTCATACGCAAATATTCAAGGGCGTTGGCGAGCTTCAGATGCTGCCCGTCCGGCAGGCCGGTGTAATCGGCGTCGAACTGCCGCACCCGTCCAAGCGGCGTCTTGCCGGGTTGGAACGTCCAGCTGATGTAGGCGGTGAACCCGCATGTCTCGTCCTGCAAATCGCGAATCCGGCGGAGATGTTCAATCCGCTCCTGCACGGTTTCGATGTGCCCGAACATCATCGTGATGCTCGTTCTCATGCCGATTCCGTGCGCCTCCCGCATCACTTGCAGGTACTGGTCCGTGGTGGTCTTACCCTGGGAGATTCTGTGTCGGACCCGATCGACGAGGATTTCCGCGCCGCCGCCGGGGATCGTGTCGAGGCCCGCTTCCTGCAATCGCAACAGGACGTCGCGGACACTCATGTTGAAAATCTCGTGAAACGCGTGGATTTCAGGCGGGCTGAAGGCGTGGACGTGGATGCCGGGATACTCACGCTTGATGAAACGCATCAGATCGAGGTACCACTCGAACGGCAGTAGCTCCGCAGGAACCAGACCGCCCTGCATGAGCACCTGCGTCCCGCCGATGCCGATCAGCTCTTCAATCTTTCGGCCAATCTCCTCAAAAGAAAGCACGTAGCCTTCCGGCAGGTCCTTCCGCCCACTCTCCACACCCGGTGGGTCCGCTTTGAAGTTGCAGAAGACGCACTTGGCCGTGCAGTAGTTCGAGTAGTTGATGTTGCGATCGACAACGTACGTCCGGTAGGGCTCGGGGTGAAGCCGCATCGTGATCTCGTGCGCGCGACGCCCGAGTTCGTGGATAGAACAGTCCGTATAAAGCTCGAACGCTTCCCGTTCGCTGATGCGCGAAACCGACATGGACGGCACGGAGGCTGTTGATCCAACCGTCATGCGAAGACCAACTCCTGCATCGAGGCCACCAGGTCGTTGGCTTTCGCGAGCTCCAGAAACCTTACCATCCCAAGTCGCTGCCGGGGACCGAGCGTGAATCTCAGCCGATCGGTCAGATAACGCTTCGCGAGCGCAACCGGCCAACCCAACCCCGGCCCGAAATCAGCCGCGATCAACTCCGCCGATACCACACCCGCATCGCGCGCCTCTGACAACCGCTGCGCGAGCCGCGTTACATCCACCTCACAGGGAGCGGCCCAGACCGCGAACACGAACGGCAGCGATGTCAGCGATTTCCACGCCGAGCCCAGATCGGTCTCGATGTCATATCCGATCAGCGTGTGGTTGACGACCTTGTCGCCGATCAACAGGACGGCCTCGCATTCCTCGACCGTCTCACGGCCTTGGAACGGCGCGATCCGCAACCGGCGGCCGTATAGCTCTTGCCAAATGATCCTGGCAAGCGCCACCGAGGTATGCGAATCACCGTCGACGTGCAGCCTGTGGATCGACGCCGCCGGCACGCGCGAGAACACCCGAACCGTCAGCGTCTCGCCGTCACAGCCGATGCAGGCGTCCGAGACGACCTGCCACCGGCGATCGTGGCGGACCAGATCAATGACCGGCACCAGAGCCGCGTCAACAACGCCATCGTCCAACAGCGCCGGCAACCGAGCGGGTACGTCGTGGATCAACTCGATGCGTTCGTCCGCGTCGAGCCCTTCGATCAGCGGCTTGGCGTTGAGGTACGAAACAGCACCGAGCCGCCACTTGCGCTGCAAATTGTCGCGCATTGCTTGCACGCCGGATCTCCGGTCTACACCAGGTCACAAGACAACCGTCTGGATCAGCGCCGGATACGTGCGCCCGGTCACGCAGAGAACCCAATCGGCGATTCCACGACTTACTCGGAGGATGAGCCGGAGGGTGATTCCACGAAAGGCTTGTCTCCCGTGGGATGGTATGATATCCGGCGTTGGGCCGCTAGGGACAAAGGTCTGTCATGGTGCCCAGCGCCTGTCCTTCGCCGCATTGGCCTGGAACAGTGCATGTTGGGTCGATACAGTAATCCCCAATCTCGGCCGCATTTACCTCAAAAGTGCCCGGTGTGCAGTTCAGGAGCGTTCCACAGGGATCGACGTATCGGGTCATCTTAACCAGGCGATCGTCGCATTCCCCAAGAAAACCAAGCATGAAGATCCCGCCGAGTATCAAACCGGCCAGCGCCTTCAGCCGTCGCCGGAAACCCCATTCTCTAAGACTCATCGTGTTATTCCCTTAGTTTGGCTCACGCGTCCTTCCGGGCTGTCACACCAGAGTGTCGCAGGGCCCGGCATACACCCGCTCGCAGTCACACCTCTCGCAGCCGCCTCTAGGGTCCCTGGCTCTCGGGGCAATCCAGAAACGCGGGCGGTTGAACAGTCCCATCCGGACCCACGGACTGGGCACATGGATTGAAAGTCCCGCCGAGGATCCCGTTCTGGCTGCAATCGAAAATGAAACAGAGATTGGTGGCCAGCAGGCCCGTCTCCCCGACATAACTTGTGCAACCGCTGCCCGGACCGGATAGCAGAATCCCACCCGCGGCCGCAAATCCGATGGCCATGATGATTCGACGCGAATGACGACGCATGCTTAACTCCCTATCGTGACAACAATCCCGGGGGCGATTCTCCGCGTCCGCCGCTGACCTACCGCCTAGCTCAAGCAAAGTATAGGGCTGCAGCGTTTCGAACACAAGGCCAGCGAACCGCGCCGAACTCGCAAGCAGGGTTCAACCTGTGTGCTGAGACCGCACACCTACCCCACAACCGAAACGATTCTCGCCGCCACTAGCTGTCTCGGCAAGGGGGCTGCTGGAGGTTTAATCACGCAGTATTTCCGCCGTCGTTTCCTGATTGACAGGGTGGATGACCCCACGCTCGGTGATGATGCTCTCGACCAGCTCCGCCGGTGTTACGTCGAAAGCCGGGCAGTAACAGGCAACGTCGGGCGGGGCGGTCGGCCGGCCGAAACCGATGCGGATTTCGTCCGGGTCCCGCTCTTCGATCGGGATCTCACCGCCGTCCGGAATTGATGAATCGAAGGTGCTGCTTGGAGCAGCCACGTACAACGGGATTCCGTGTGCGCGAGCGAGAACAGCCACACTGTACGTCCCAATCTTGTTGGCCACGTCCCCGTTGGCGGCGATCCGGTCCGCGCCGGTGATGACGATATCCACTTTCCCCTGTTTCATGAGTGCTCCGACCATGCTATCGCACAAGACGGTGACGTCGATCCCGGCCTGCTGTAGCTCCCACGCGGTCAGTCTCGATCCCTGTAGCAGCGGCCTGGTCTCGCTCGCGTAGACGCGGAAAGACCGGCCCGACTCGTGGGCGACGTAGAGCGGCGCGAGCGCCGTACCAAGCTCCGCCGTCGCGAGTGCTCCGGCGTTGCAGTGCGTCAGCACGCCTGCGCCCCGTTGGACGAGCGATTCGCCAAACCGGCCGATGGCACGGCACATGGCTGCATCCTCGTCGCGGATGCGCTTGGCCTCTTCGAGCAACACCGCTTTCAGGGGTGCGAGGTCCTCGGTCTCCATTGATCGCGCACGCTCACGCATCCGCTCCAACGCCCAAAACAGGTTGGCACCCGTCGGGCGAGAAGTGGCCAGATAATCGCATACCTCGTCGAGCCGTTTCAGGAACCCCTCGCGATCGGAGCCTGCGTAATCGCGGACGCCCAGCACCGTACCCATGGCTGCGGCGATACCGATTGCCGGTGCGCCGCGGATCCGCAACTGCTTGATCGCCTCCCACATCGTCTGGCTGTCGCAGCACTCGATCATTGCCAGCTCGGTTGGTAACCGCGTCTGGTCAATCATCCGAACGTACCCGTCGAGACCGCCGATCCATTCGATGCTCTTCGGTGGCTTCCCGGATTTCATGGGCCGATTTTTTCTTGTAGCGCCCGGTTCTTCAGCTCAACCGCCTTGGCTTGATCGGCCTTGAAGCTGCGGTAGGCAGCCGCGAGCCTCTCATCATGGCGAGCAATAATCTGGATGGCGAGCAACGCGGCGTTCTTCGCACCGGCTTCGCCGACGCTCACGCACCCCACAGGAATACCGGGCGGCATCTGAACGGTTGAGATAAGCGCGTCTACACCCTGGAACGACCCGTTGACGAGCGGAACGCCGATAACGGGCAAACAACTGTGCGCGGCGACGGCACCGGCCAGCGCGTTGGACATCCCAGCCGCGGCAATGATGACCTCGATGCCGTCCTGTTCGGCGTTGGATGCAAATGCCTGCACCCGATCCGGATTGCGATGCGCGCTCATCACCTCCACGTGCGGCTTCTCATCGAACGCGCGAAGCTGCTCGACGCACTTCTCCATCACGAGCCAATCGGAATCGCTTCCGAAGACAACCGCGACTCTTGGTTCGGACATACCCGTTCCTCCCAGGACAACGGAGGGACACCTGATAGGGTGTCCCGGGTCTGAGGGCCGTGAGCCATTGTCCGACGATTGCTGCGATCGTCAATGACATGGGATTCACGGCGGTTGAATTGACGCCCTCGACGGAGTAAAATCCTTAGAGGTATGTTTGCACCGCGTGGGGATCGGTCCACCTGTGGGGGGACCGATTTCCACCGGAAGGTGGCCTGTTTGCGTCGAAAACCCGAAGGTAGAACAGACGAGACCGATGGCCAAGAAACGGAAAAAACTCGGTGAAATCCTGGTCGGCTGGGGCATTATCGATGACAAGGCCCTGGCGAATGCGCTCAAGCATGGTCAGGACCACGACAAACGCATTGGAGAGGCCCTGGTCGAACTGGAACTCGCCAGTGAGGAAGATGTCGTCAAGGCGCTGGCGACTCAATTCGGACTGGAATACATCGACCTTGACCATCGTCCGGTGGATCGTGAGATTCTCGATCTGATCCCAGCCAAACTGACTGAGGACTATCTGGTGCTCCCGTTGGCCGAGGAGGCGGATCGGCTCAAAGTCATCATCACCGACCCCCTCGACCTGGAGACGCTGGACCTTCTGCGGTTTCGCCTCAACCGGGAGATCATCCCCACCCTCGCTCCCGTCAGCAAGGTCAAACGGTTCATCGAGAAGTTCGTCAACCCGGAAGGCGACGTGCTGTCTCAGACGATGGCCAGCATCGACCAGGAAGGGCCCGAGGACGGGGAGGGGGAGAAGGATCCCTTAAAGGCCGCGCTTGACGGTGAGGAGGCTGATGCGCCGATCGTCAAGCTTGTTAACCTGATCATCACCGAGGCCGTTCACGGGCGTTCGAGCGATATTCACATCGAGCCGATGGCTGACCGTGTCCGCGTCCGCTATCGCACCGATGGCGTCTGCCACGTGCGCGACGATATTCCAAAGAACATGCAGGCATCGGTCATCGCGCGTTTCAAGATCATATCGGGGATCGACGTATCTGAGAAGCGGGTGCCGCAGGACGGTCGTATCAAGATGAGGGTCGGGGGTAGCGCCGTTGATTTCCGCGTCAGTGCGCTGCCCGCCTACCATGGTGAAAGCGTCGTATTACGCATCCTGCGGCCCGAGTCCGCGAATGTGGGTCTGCAAGCGCTGGGTTTTGAAGAGGACGACTTTGAGAAGTTCCAAAAGATTATCCATCGTCCCAACGGTATATTCCTGGTAACCGGCCCGACCGGCTCGGGCAAGACCACGACACTGTATTCAGCGCTTCAGGCGCTCAACCGCCCGGACAAGAAGATCATCACGGCCGAGGACCCGGTGGAGTACAATTTCACGGGGATGAATCAGTGCCAGGTGAAGGAGGAGATAGGCCTGACCTTCGGCAGGATTCTCCGTGCCATGCTGCGTCAGGCGCCGAACATCATCCTCGTCGGCGAGATTCGTGACCGTGAAGTGGGCGAGGTGGCGATCCAGGCTGCCCTGACCGGACACCTGGTCTTCTCCACCCTGCACACCAACGACGCCCCCTCGGCAATCACCCGTCTGGTCGATATGGGGATCAAGCCGTTCCTGGTGGCCAGTTCGATTCAGGCGATCATGGCCCAGCGTCTCGTCCGTGTCATCTGCAGCGGGTGCAAGGTCGAGGACAAAAGCCCCGACCCGCGGACGCTTAAGCTGCTCAATTTCACGGAGGAGGAGTTGAAAGGCAAAACGGTTTGGAAAGGGGCGGGATGCAAGCGCTGCGGCAACACCGGGTACCGCGGCCGGATCGCGATCTTTGAGATGGTTCAGATGAACCATGAGCTCAGGGCGCTGGCGTTCGAGCAGGCACCGACCTCACAGTTGCGGGCCGCCGCCCGCGCCGCCGGGATGCGCACATTGTTGGAAGACGGCAAGCTGAAAGTACTCAACGGCGTCACCACGCCGGAAGACCTCCTCCGTGTGACGCAGGCCGAGGGCATGGTGGCTGACTAGGGTTGCCAGAGGGAAAACTGAATGGCTACCATACACATTGACCGTTTGTTGGAAACCGTGGTCAAACAGAGTGCGTCGGATTTGCATCTGACCGTAGGGCGACCGCCGGTCATCCGGCTTCAGGGGCACTTGCGCACGCTGGAGACCAAAGTCCTCACACCGGACGACACCCGGGCCTTGATGAAAGCGATCACGCCGGAGCGGAATCAGCAGGAGCTCTCCGAGGAGGGGGGTACGGACTTCGGTTTTGCGTTCGGAGACGCCGGGCGATTTCGCGTATCGGTCTTCACGCAGAAGGGCAACATCGCGGTCGTCTTGCGTTTGATTCCGTCCAAGCTCCTGACGTTTGAGGAGATCGGGCTGCCGCAGATCTGCAGTGCGTTGTGCCGGCGTCCACGTGGCATGTTCCTGGTGACGGGACCGACTGGTTGCGGCAAGACGACGACACTGGCGACGATGATCGACTACGTCAATTCGAACCTCGACCGGCACATCGTGACCATCGAGGACCCCATCGAGTACTTCCACAATCACAAGAAATCGCTCATCAACCAGCGCGCTGTCGGGCCTGACGTCCCGAACTTTTCCGAAGCCCTTCGGCGTGTGTTGCGTATGGACCCGGACGTCATCCTTGTCGGTGAGCTTCGTGACCTGGAGACCATCGAAGCCACGATCCGCGCCGCCGAGACCGGCCACCTCGTGTTCGGCACCCTTCACACCACCGGGTGCCAGGGAACGATCAACCGGATCATCGACGCGTTCCCGCACGAGCAGCAGTCGCAAATTCGCGTGCAGTTGTCGACCAATCTGATTGCCACATTGTCTCAAAACTTGCTGCCCCGCGTCGGGAAAGGGATGGTCGCCGCCTTCGAGTTCATGGTAACCACCCCGGCGATCGCGAACCTGATCCGGGAGAACAAGACGTACCGTATCGACTCGGCGATTCAGACGGGCAAGAAGTACGGCATGCAGTTGCTCGACGAACACTTGTGGTTGCTGTATGAACAGGGCCTGATCCACGCGGAGGATTGCGTCGACTCTGCCCGGCAGCCTGGACAGATGCAGGACAAGCTCGACATGCACAAGCGAGGACTCGCCACCCGCGCCCTTGGGGACAAGAAGGTGGGCAGCGAAGAGGATGTCCCGGTGCTTCGATCATGAACGAATCGGCATCCAAAGACAAGGGTTCGTCCGTCTCGGCACTGGCGCGGGCCGCAGGTGCCCGCAAGATGCCGTCCATCGAACAGCTTCGGGGACGCCAGCTCGGACGAATCCTCATCAAAATGGGCAAGCTGCGCCGCAGCCAGGTCCATGAGGCCCTCGATATTCAAAAGGAGCGCCGGGGGCCGATCGGGGCCATCCTGGTTGAGCTCGGGCACATTACCGAGGACGACCTGAACCTCGCGCTCGCCGCGCAGAGCGGCATGAAGCCCGTCGAGCTCGGGAAGGTCGACGTGGACCCCGAGGTCGTCGCGGTCATGTCCACTCAGATGGCCCAAACCTACCGCGTCATTCCATTTGAGTTTCATTCCGAACGCAATGAGCTCTGGTTGGCCATGGACAACCCGGACAACTTCCGGGCCACGGACGACCTCAAGACGCTGCTCGGGTACAACATCAAGCCGTTTCTCTGCCGATCCAACGACCTGCAAAACGCGCTTGACCGCTATTACCCCGAGGGGGAGCAGGAGTCGATCTCCGGGCTGATCGGTGAGCTCAGCGACGACGAAGACCTGGCCAGGTTCGAGGGCCGTGGCGACAGCATCGATCTCGCGGAACTTAAGGAAATCGCCGATCTCAACCCCGTCAAGAAGTTGCTCAACCTGGTGCTGCTTCAGGCGATCAAAGACAAGGCCAGCGACATCCACTTCGAGCCGTTCGAAGATGAGTACAAGATGCGCTACAGGATCGACGGGGTGTTGTACGAAATGGTGCCCCCGCCGCGATATGTCTCCCTGGCGATTGCCTCGCGCATCAAAGTCATGGCCAACCTCGATATTGCCGAACGCCGCATGCCGCAGGACGGACGCATCGAGCTGTCACTCAAGGGCAACCCGATCGACTTGCGCGTGTCCGTCCTTCCCACCATGTTCGGGGAGAGCGTCGTTCTCCGTGTCCTCGACCGGTCGAACGTCCAGTTGAAGCTCGCCAAGATCGGCCTGCGGGATGACGATCTCGCGACCGTCCGCCAACTGATCGAGAAGCCCAACGGTATCATCATCTGTACCGGTCCTACCGGTTCAGGCAAGACGACCACGCTCTATGCTGCACTTCAGGAACTTAACAACCCTGGGGTCAAGATTCTTACGGCCGAAGATCCGGTCGAGTACGACATCGATGGTCTGGTCCAAACGCAGGTTCGCCC
>JBARRC010000580.1:0-4940 GCA_049644045.1 Phycisphaerae bacterium | reverse complement strand
CGCGAGCCGGGCCGGCCAGGACGGCCCGCGCACACCGCGCGCCACGAGATCGCGACACACGAACCGCTTCAAAGTACGCTTGTTTGGGGACTAGTTGGAACGGTGTGTGACGTACTGGCACCGGAAGACAGCGATTCCTGGAGACACGCCATCGACCAAGGATGGACACTTCGGACGATAGCTTTTGTGGCATCTATAGAGACGCGGGACCCGCTACTATTCTTGGTCGGATTGGTTCGTTTGAGCGCTCCAGGTACTATTGGGAAAGAGCGTTTCGACGTGCATCGCGGTCGGGGCGTTCGGACTGGATTTCAAAGACGGAAATGAATTTCGCGATGGCGCTAACCGGCACGTGTGAATATGCATCAGCAATTGACCACTTTCGCAATGCAAACGTGTTGGCGGAGAAAGGAGGCGATCATGAACTCGTTGCTGACTGCCACATCAGTCTAGCTCGCGTATTCAATGATACAAGCGACTATGAGAGCGCACTGAGAAGCGCAAAGTGTGCTTTGGATGTTGTCACGCATTTAGACAGTCATATGTTCGGCACGCAAACGCGTCTGGCGGCTTGCTATGGCTGCATTGGAAACGTCTATAACAGCGTTGGGCAAATGCAAGCCGGGCTTCAGTTTCACAGGAGGGCTCTATCCGCCTGTCGGAAGTGCGGCGACAAGCGCGGAGAATGCCTTGCGCTAATCAACGTTGGCTACTCCTGCTCGTACCTGGGCGATCTCGAAGAGGCTGAGAGAGCTTTTGAGGAGGGAATGGATGTCGCTCGGCAAATCGGTGATAAGCACTCGGAGGGCACGGCCCTGGGAGACCTGAGCTCAGTGTATGGACATCGCGAGGACTTCGAGCGCGCTGTGGCTCTTGCTGATGCATCTATTGCTTTGCTGCGCGAGTCCGGTGACGCGCACGCAGAGGGTACTACGTGGAGCACTAAGGGTTCCATTTATGTGAAGATGGAGGATTACAGGAACGCAATCGATTCATTTGCAGCTGCACTCCAGCTCGCAGAACAATGTGGCCACCGCGAGGGGATTGCGAAGCGCAATGTCAATCTGGGCTCTGCATATCTTCAATCGGGTCACAAGGTTGTGGCCGCACAGTACTTCAGGAAAGCGATTATCCTGCTAAAGGAGCTATATGGGAGCAATCACGATTGGGTGAAAATGGTTGAGGCAAATCTATCGAAATGTTGATGGCCCTGGTACGACTGCACCATCTTCGGCCTTGTCGCGCGGCTGGGGGAAGCACGCGTTTCCTGGAGTTTCCGGCATAGGATGGGTGGTCTCGGTTTGAGCGGCACCCCGTAAGGGAGGAACGTGCAAATTCCCAGACAACCGCGTCAGAGCAAGAAGGCCGTACTCGCCTCATTCTGGACGAGGGTTGACGAGGACGCCAAGTTCGCTCGCTACTTCTCTGAAGTAGCTGCGGAACCATCCGTGGCCGCGGCCGAACAAGGTGCACGTGACCGTTTCCTGCGAAAGATATCCAATAAGATCGAACGACATGATCACCCTTTCGCCGTATTGGATTTCGGCTGTGGGGAAGGACGGTTTTTAGCGGCACTACTTGCGAATAGCACCCTTCCTCTTGGCAACATCCACTATGTTGGCGTCGATTCAGACCCTGAGCGCTTGGCTCGGGCCCAAGAGTACGCGAACCGAGTGAAGGCGAATCGTGTTCTCGCGTCCGTGGGGTTCTGCCTGGCCCTCGAAATGGTGGACTCTGTTCTGTGGCCACATTACGCCAGTCTATTGCCAAAGAGCCACTGGAACCCGGCACTTCCCTGGCCGTTTCGCTTCCGGTACGTCTTCGCCATCAATACGCTCCATGAGATCCCTCTCTACGAACTTCCGAGTGTCCTTGAACACATCTCGTTCCGCCTCACTCACCATGGCATCCTATGCATACAAGAACTGCCCTGCTTACCCCGTGCCGAGCGACGCTTTCTGCCCTGGGACTCTGACAGCCTCCGGGGGATGTTTACGCTCGCGACACTGGGTCTGGATCGTCCGTTTAGATTCCGATCCTGCACGATGTGGCAGACCGGCATTCCGGTCATTCATGCCTTCGTGACAAAGCTGCTTGACGACTACGGTTTCATCCGATACTGGGACTTCCACGAGTCTGTTTGGAGAAAAGCCATCCCAACGCTTGAGAAGAAGGTGCGTCTGCGTTTGGCGGGTAGGACCTCTAAGCGGGCGGAAGTCTTATACGACACTCTTGCTCTTGCGACAATAAACGACTACAAGCGTACCGAGGCGTTAGTTCGGCAAACAGAGCACATCCGTGAGTCAGTCCCGCTCAGTTCTCTAGAGTGTCCGCGATGTGGCATTCCCGATGTGGCTGTTGAGTACGATTGGGACGGTCCGGACTCGTCAGTACCCAAAGTACAAACTTGGCTTGTCCGATGCCGTGCCTGTGGTTACGAAGGCCACCTGCGACACGGACGGTACGACTTTGGACTACGTGTTGAGGAAGCTGCATGTATCCTACGAATGGAATTGTCAAGGCCGCATAATAGCATCGTGCGATCTATGGATCTGATGCGGAGGTTGGATCAGGGCGAAATAACGTTACGCTTTGAAGCAGGTGATCGCGAAGCTCCGGAAAGCGGAGGTCCTCCTGGAAGATGCAACGAAGACGCCCCGGATCTGTCGGAGACTTAACTGACACGAGGACGAAGATGGGGACATCGAATCCGCGGGTCTACCGCCTTGGGATGAGGGCCAGGCTATCCTTCGCGCCTATAACGAGGTCATCGCCCGTCGCGCTTCGGAGCGGAGTTTCGTGCACCTGGTGGACATCCACAGCGCATTCCTGGGCTACGGCATCCACTGTATCCAACCTTGGCGTGCACACTACCGGTGGGGAGATCCTCATTATTGGTATTTCGAGAATCTGGAGGATCCCAATGAGCGTGCCTATGATGCGATCCGACGGTTGCCTCTTCGGAGGATGGCCGAGGTTCTCGCGCTGGATGCGAGGGAGCGATAGCCTGGACGACGGTGGCGGAAGCCCGGTTGGCGTATGAGCATATATCGATGGACATGGGAGGCACTTATGGTTGCTCAAGCTGCCTAGGTCAGAGTCCCTGTTCGCTAGAGATGCGATGATAGGAAGGATACCATGAGTGAGCCGATTGCAGCTGGGGAATTGCGGCGAAAGATCCTCTTGGGTGCCGTGGTTTAGCCGGCACGCGCTGTCTCCTCCAGTAGCCTCTCCAACATCACGTCCAGTTGCGCCGGATCGGTCGTTATCGCGTACTCCTTCGCCCAGAGGCTGCCGTCAGGGAAGGCCGCCCGGTGATGACGCCGCACGCTTTGTCCTTCCTGGCGAATCCGTGATACGACCACTTGCGGCGAGTGGTTGGGCCACACCTCGACCGCCAGAATGAGGTGATCCGGCTCGATTCGCTTCTCGGGGAGGGTCCACCCGTGCTCGACGGCCCTGCGTTCAAGAGCTTCGTCCATCCACCGAACCTGTGGATCCTGAAAACCTCATCCGGACCGAAAACCGCGGTTTCGGGCATGGCCGCGAGCATTTGCGATTGACCGTTCCTGCACCTCGGCTACGCTCGTAGCCGTTCACGCGCATATATTAAGGTAAGGAGTCTGGGAGCGGAGCATGGGCTGGGTACAGGTGATCTTCATTTTCCTCCGGGCAGCGGTTCGGAGCCAAGCTGAGCTCGCTGCCGAGAACCTCACCCTCCGGCAGCAGCTCGCTGTCCTTGAGAAAGGCTCGAAGCGGCCGCGCTTACGGAACCGGGACCGCATCTTCTGGACCTGGATCGCCCGCCTCTGGTCGAATTGGCGCTCCGTCCTCGTCATCGTCCAGCCCGATACCGTGGTCCGTTGGCACCAGCAGGGCTTCAAGCTCTATTGGCGATGGAAGTCGCGATCCACGATACCCGGCCGGCCCAAGATCGACACCGAGATCCGCAAGTTGATTCGGCGCATGTCGTTGCAGAATCCGCTCTGGGGAACTCCACGAATCCGCTCGGAACGGCGACTACTTGGCTACGACGTGTCGAAGGCTACGGTGGACAAGTGCAAGGTCCGCCATCACAAGCCGCCGTCGCAAACGTGGAGGACTTTCCTGGACAACCACGTTCGTGACCTTGTGGCGGTTGATTTCTTCGCGGTACCGACCGCGACGTTTCGCCTCCTGTTCTGTTTCATCATACTCCGCCATCATCGCCGCATGGTCGTCCACTTCAATGTCACGGCGCATCCGACGGCCGCATGGACAGCTCAGCAGGTCGTCGAGGCGTTCCCGGAAGACCAGGGGCCGCGGTTCTTGATTCGGGATCGGGATTCGATCTACGGCGACTTCTTCCGCCAGCGTGTCAAGCACATGGGTATCGAGCAAGTCGTGATCGCTTATCGTTCGCCCTGGCAAAGTCCTTACGTCGAACGCCTGATCGGATCGATCCGACGCGAGTGCCTTGATCATTGCGTCGTTCTCAACGAGCGACCCCTTCGACGGATCCTCACCGATTACTTTGACTACTACCATCACGCTCGCGCGCACTTGTCGCTCGATCGAAACTCGCCGGTTGCACGCGATTTGAGCCACCGAACCGTGGTAGGGTGATCGCGATTCCGCAAGTTGGCGGGCTGCATCATCGCTATCACCGCGTGGCTTGAGTTCGTGATGCTGTTCGTTTCTGTCCGTCACCCAAGGTTGCAGTACGCGCCCCCCTCACATCGGACGATTCTCGCGCCGAGACGCCCCATGTTTCGCTTACACTCGCTCTTCTCGGCGGCGTATCTTCCCGCCATTGCACCGCTCGACCGAACTGTCTTCGGCTGGATGGTGTTTTCAGGAACGACAAGCCGGCCGGCCAGTCAGGCAATCGCACAGCCGTGCGGTTGTTTGCCTGGCCGGCTTCTTATTGCGCGGACCTCTCGCGGAGTGGGTTGTTCCTG
>JBARRC010000579.1:0-7931 GCA_049644045.1 Phycisphaerae bacterium | reverse complement strand
CTCGATACACCGCGGCGACCCGTCGCCGCTGTCCCGCGACGGGGTGGCATGGGCAAGCGGAGCCGCAAAGTGCGGCGGAGCTTGCCCGTGGGGAACCTCTGGGGAGGGGCAAGCACGGGCAAAGCCCGACCCATGCGGGTCTGGCTTTGCCCGTGCCACCCATCCGCTTTCCCCGGGTGAATCAGCCGGCACAAACAGCGATCGCTCCAGCCTTGCAAGCGAATCGTTCGCGCGAAATCTCGGCGGCGGTCGGGCGGCAAGCACCAACGGCTCTTCCACGTCAAGCCCGGCCCGGATGAACCGGTCGCGAAGATCGCGGTAGGTTTGACCGGTCCTTGAGAAGAGGCGCCCGGCCACCGGGGCTGACACCTGCGGCGTCGGTGAGGTTGCGCAGACGGAGGGATCCACAAGCACTGTGATGTCGACGTGCCGACACATCTTTGCGAGCGCGATCAGCGTGGCCGTCTCCTGGCCGCTGAGCGAGGCGAACCCGTCCACCCAAAGCTCAGCCCCTTCAAGCCACGTGCATCGAGGCAGACACTCATAAGCGACCTGCAGATGCTGTGACGGATCGAGCCGGTCCGTTCCGAGGTAGTCGAGATAAGCCTTATAGATCAGGTGCAAATCGTGGAGCTTGGCCCGCTGAACCGGATCGTCGTCAGTGAGCGGTCCGATGGAAGCACCCTCCGGGCCCGCAACGCCCATCAGCGCCTCCGGCTCGACGGCCTCCTCGATCAGCTCCGAGATCGTTTCGCCGAGCTTTTCGAGGAATCCGCCGAGGTGTCCAGCCGATGCCCCGTGCCGCGCCGCGCGTCGATAAAACTGAAGCTGCCCCGATCGCCGTGCTACCAGATGTCGCAGCACCATCGCGCGGGCAGGTTCGCTCAGTGCGCGGCGCGTCGGACCACCCACGAAATCGAGCACGCGATACGCCAGCCGCTTGAACGAGAGGACCTCCGCGCGGTGTGCGCCGGACAGGATCACGGTTGAATCGGGGCGGCTGGCAGGCTGGAGAATAGCCCGCTCCATCTGCAAGCTCGCTTGCTCGGGTACGAGAAAAACCAGACGTGGGCCGTCGACCGGATCGCGCTGCAACCTCTCTCGAACCGCTTCGAGACAGTGATAGGTCTTGCCGCTGCCTGCCCGCCCGATGACGAAGCGAACCGCCATAATCGATCGTTGGTAACAGAAGCGGATCATCCGGTCAAATCATGATCGCTTTGCAAAGTAGGCGATTTGACACTCAGCAACTGGTGGTGTTATCCTTTCTCGACAAGATGTTTTGTCCTTCGTGCAAGTCGAATAGCAACAAGGTCATCGACTCCCGTCTCACCGAGGGGGGATCGATAATCCGTCGTCGCCGCGTCTGCCTTTCGTGCGAACGACGGTTCACTACGAAGGAGCGAGTCGAATCGGAACTTCGCCTGACCGTTGTCAAAGCAAGCGGCCAACGGGTCCCCTACAGCCGGGACAATATCCTCCGCGGCGTTGAACGGGCATGCTCCAAGCTGGACATCACCGAAGACCAGCTCCAGCAACTTGTCGACCGCGTCGAGGAGGATTTATTCAGCAATCACGACCGCGAGGTCAAAACGGAGCAGATCGGCCGCTACGTCGGCCAACACCTCCGACGCCTGCACCCGGTGGCTTATGTTCGCTTCATGAGTGTGTACCGCAAGTACAGCAGCGTCGACGAGTTCATTGAAGAGATCAGTGACGTGCGTGTCCGCGCCGCTCACGAAATCCCGGCCCAGCAATCTCTGTTCGAAGCATAGAGAAACGTCGCCAAGCCAAAGGACCGGCGCCGTAAATCCTGATCAGAAATGACGTTGTGAGCACGAAAGAGCTGGACTTTCACCACGTTACCGACCGATGAATACCCCGAAGGCGGCGTAAAACGCGATGGAGCCCAAAGCAACCGGCAACGGTGCTTCGGGCTCCATGGACCCTTACTTCTTTCCGTCTCACGCCCCCCCAGGCTTCTCTCCGCCTCACTACCCATGCTGAGGGCACCCTATAATGTACCACATAAAACGCCCCCGAGCAAAGAAAACACACACAAATCACATGTGAAAAGTGCGCGGTGACGATCACGGTTGGCCGTCGCGGCCGCCGACCCGCACGCCTCCTTGAATCCCGCAAGCTGCCTACTTTCACATGAGGTGAAAAAGGGGGACGCAGACAATACTCTTTCGAAGATTCTCTACAAGGACACAGGCTTTCTTGCACCCCTACAGAATGCGCGTGCGTGTTCACCTGCCGCGTCTGCGGTAACTCCCCGTCGAAGGAACGATAGGCCTTGGTGGGGTGCTCAAACGCCTCTTCTCGACGGCCCTCACCAAGTGCCCTTACGGCTGCATGAAAGCGGGCCTCGCCGCGCAGCTTCCTCGGAAGAGATGCACTTTCCGCATGGAGGGCGAGATCATCAAAGCCCGCCTCACCTCCGGCGCTCGGAAAGGACCTGTTTCAGGTGCGCGCGAGGGATAGCCACGAGCACCCAGATTATGGTCGGCACGATATAGCCGAGACCCTGCCCGGTGGCTGCGAACTTGACTCCAGCTACAAAGACCTTTGTCCAGAAGAGGGAGGCATCGGCCCCGGTGTTCGGTCCCCGCATAAAAAAGTACGCACTGAGCACCACGATTGTGAGCCTGACCACGATAAAAAAATGGACCAGCACAAGCCCCAACAGCAAGCTGACGCCCCGGCGGGACCAGGGCACGGGGGTGGCGAGGATCAACGAAGCCAGGACGACCGTAGGAAGATATGCACCCTGCCTGCTGTTGATGCCCAGGGTAATCCAACCCCCGGCTTCCCGAGACCGGTGACCAGGCTGCCGGGACATTCCAGATCCAGTGCGGCGCCTGCCCGCCCGTGCCCGACGCGGCGATTCTGGAGCCGTGCGTCTCCGAGCAGGGCACCAACGGCACCAGGAACCGGTACCTGGCGTTCAGCGGCGGTCTTGTGGAGGGTGAGCCCTACCCCCACGACATGGCGATCCGAGTCAAGTTCGTGACAATTCCGGGGAACCCCAATTGTGAGGGGCAAAGCATGTGGGTCGTCTCGCCACGCGACGTGAGCGAGTTGTCCAACCAACCGGGCGCCTTACCGTTGCCGAACTTTGTGGCTGCGACGCTGGATTGCGAGCCAGAGTTTGCGGATTGGAGCATCTACGAAGACCTCTACGTGTTCCATGAATACATCGTTCCTGGTGCGACGTACGAGGTCCAGTTCGTTCCGATGGGTTGCGAGCCTCTGGAGGACGCGTATTCGCCGCCCCTGAAGATCCGTACGAACGCTTGGGGCGACGTGGTCGGGGAGTACTACACGAATCCGGATGACTGCTGGACCTCGTCGAGCGGCTACGTGGACTGCTGGAGCCCGCCCAACGGTGTTGTTAATTTCGACGACATCTCATCGCTCGTCGACAAGTTCAGAAACCTGTACGGCGCACCGAGGAAGGCACGGGCGGACATCGCCGGGGAGCCGCCGATCGGCCTGCCGTATCCGTTTGCGTATCCGCCAGATGTGCTGTGCCCGTAAGCGCGCGTATCATCGTGAAGCACAACGACGCTCAGAGGATATGTCCGCGGGCTTGCACGTTGCTTCACGCAAGGAGACTGATTGGAACGGGGCGGGCATCGGGGCCCGCCCCGTTGCCGTTCAACATCTCGAAACCGTGCCGTGACGCCTGCTGACATGCTGCGTGCGGAGTCTGGGGTCAGCAGCCGATTCGTTTGATGGCCTGGTATTAGGCCTACAGGGGCTGTCGATTTACTCGCGGGCCCGGGAGGGGGATGTGCGCCCTCTACCCGGGTGACGCCGGTGGAAGGTTGGCCCGCAATAGTCACGTTCCTGTCTTGCGGCTGGTCTGGGTCAGATCCAACTCCTGGTTTCGGTGATCATCGCCCCTTTCTGCCGGCGCAGCGGGCCCCGGAACCTCTCAAACGGGTGTCACCGTTCCCTCGGCGCGCAGCATCCTCGTCGCCAAGATCAACTTCCTTATATTGAAGGCCGTACACGCCCATAGCCATTCCGTGCGAACCTTGTCCAACCCGCGCAGCAAGAACTGCCGAAGCCCGATCACCTGCTTTCAATCCCACGATCTGCCAAGTCCGAAAGATTACCACCCGTGGCAAAGGTCGAATCCGCCAGGAATTGCTCAGGCTGGTCTCCGAAAGTGGATTCGATACGCTCCACCGTCGGGATCACCGTCTCCGCTTCGTTCATCTCGTTGAGAACATCCGCATCAACGATCATCCCACACTCACCGTCCACGGCGGCCACCGACCCGGAAGGGGAATGGTCCGAAGACTGGGCGCAAGTCTGGGTCGATTCTGGCGCCGGCCAACCACCGCCGGACGGCCACGACCTGACCGAGCTGCGCACGGACATCGACCAGCGCGTCCTGGCCAATTTACTGCGGCTGAACCTCACCCGCGCGGGCTCCCGTTAGCGTTGCTACAGGGCCGGGAGCACAACCGGGACGAGACGCTGACGGGCATCGCATTTGCGTGCGGCGGCGAAGGCGGTTCGCGTTTGGCGGAGGGATTGGGAACGCCCACGGGCGCAGGCCCTATCAGTTACATACGCGAGCTGTTAACTGATTGGTGGAATCTCTTTGCGAGTCCGCGGGCATTGACGGCGCTAGCCGTTTCGCCAAAGATATCCGGCGAACGTCCAGCGGTGGTCGACCAAACCGACCTCCGCTCTACTTGAGATGTAATCAGGCAGAGCGCGTTCCGGGAGAGCCATCCATGACCCGAATACAACGCGGTATGACGATCGGGCAAGTGCGTCAGATTTACCTGCCTCGCGCTGACGCCAAGGTGAAAACGATCTTCGACAGCTGCTACGCCAGACGGGAGAAATCCGGCGGCGGCTACGGTCATGAGGGGCTCGGAGTCTATGGTATGTACCAGGAGCGTGCAGCGTCCGCGAAGGTGCGCCTGGCCGCAGAACTCCTTGAAAAGGCAGGCCTGGAGGTTACGTGCGATGCAATCCGAAAGGTAACGGGGCAAGCCGCATGTACCGTCTCGAGATACTGGCATCCCCCTAGAAAGAATCCGCCAGAAGACCAGGATTCGCAGCTTGAGGACGAATGCGTGTGGGTAATCCCATTCCCGGGGCGAGAGTGAAAGCGCCAAGAGGCGACGTTCACGGCTGCTGCGGCGGAACGCCCGGACCGCCGGGAGTTTCCTGCGCAACAAGCATGGCGCTCTGCTGAAGGGGCTGTTGCGCTGCAAAGCCTGCGACGCGGCGATGGTGCAGATGGTCTCTAAAAAGGGGCCTAAGCTGCATCGGTATTACGTCTGCACCAAAGCTCAGAAACGCGGCTACGACCAGTGTCCCACGGGCACGATTCTCGCCGCGCGATTGGAGCGGGAGGTTTGCGACCACCTGCGGCGACTGGCCAAGGATTCGAATGGTCTACCTGGCCGCGTCACGAATGGCCTAGCTCCCGGTGTGCCTGATCACCCCACCGGCGGCATCACGGAGGAAGGACCCGGGGCCGCATCGGACGAAGTCGACGAATTCTCGGCTTGCGACTGGGACAACCTGCCGCCACTGGAGCAGGCCCGCCTTCTTCGGTTCATCATCGAGTCCGTCGAATACGACGGACGAACTGAGAGAGTCGCCCTGACGCTGACGACCGAGGCCGCGGCATACCTGACGCAACGGAAACAACGGCCTGCCCTAAACGACCGTGCGCAGGTCGGCGCAATCTTTCAGAACCGCGACCGTAAGGGAGCGGACTTCGAGGAACAGGCACGGCGCAGAATCGCGCACGATGATATAGGTTCTCTCCAACCGACTGAAGAATCAGGGGTGCGAATTGGCAGGCAAAGCGAGACATACTGCCCGGCTTCGCGTGAAGCAGAAAACGAACGAGCCTCTGCCATACCTATCGAGTTCACCGTTTCCGGCCTGAAGCCCACGCGGCGCCGACGTCGCAAACGATCGCACGGGCATGCCCCCGTCGCGTCAGCGGTTCGGACCATTGTCCTGGCGTACCAGATCGAACAGGCCGTTCGGGATGGCCGGGCCCGGGACTACGCCGATGTCGCGAAGCAACTCGGCATGACGCGGGCGCGCGTCAGCCAGATCATGCGCCTCCTGCGTTTGCCACCCGCGCTCCTGGAAATGCTGTTGCTGGCCGACCCAGTGTACTGCCCCCAACTGACCGAGCGACAATTGCGGCCACTGGTCACAGCTTCGCCGTCGCCCGAACAGCTTGAGGAGTTGCAGCGCCGGCTTTCTCAAGTACAACGGCGATCGCTGCAATGATCAGCCATCACCTAGCCGACCACCTGCGGTGGGCCGCAGCGCCGCGCACCGGGTCCCCCCACGTTGGCAGTAGCAAAAGCAAAAGTGATCTGGCGCAGCGCATTATCCCGTACCGCCGCGACACCGGTCCTCATCTTCCGAGGCACAAGCTGGAAACCCATCCGGCCAGTCTTGGTCGGATTGTCCATTAACGAGACTGATGTCCGGTACCTGGGCATGACGAGCAGCCGCCCACCTAACGAAGACATTGTTTCGCGCGCGATTGGACTTGAAACCCACATTGCATCGATTGCAGAAGAAGATGAGATAGGCGTCCGACCCTAATTCACCTGCCCGTTGTCCACAGTTAATGCAGAAGCGTTGGCATGCTTCATTCATTGTTTTTGGTCCTTCTATCATCCGGCCAGAGTCGCTTTGCCGATACGTCTTGCTCGCGGATTTGGCCTATCGATTCATCGTCTAGCCGCTTCCGCAACTGGACTACGCGTCTGGTTCTTGGTTGGTCGCTGTTACATTATCCGGCCGGGAGGCATCCGCAGTCACCTTCTTCGCATTCCCCGACGATCGACGTCGCGGCAGTTAACCACGGAACGCGACATCATGGGCGAAACGGAGAGGAACGCGTCCGTTTGGAGCGTGTTTCGTGGCAGGTCCAAGACACGCGAGAGTGACCAACGAAACAGAGAGGATCGCCACCAACCGCGACCATTGCCAGAAAGTCGGCCCCGGTCGCAACTTACGAAACGCGCGGAACCCGGAAATGCGACCCGGCGGCGTCAACCACCGGGGGGAACCGGCCCGTTCCGGGCCGCGAACCTCCCCGGGACCGCTGCACACGGGAATTCCTCTCGGATAAGATGGCAGTTTTGGCAGTGCTTTCGACCCCCTAAATCGCGCAAGATCATCTGTAGCATCGACTTAGAGCGTGGCAGGTCGAGAAAAGGTGACATGACAATGTCAGGCCCGATAACACACAGACACGCGTCGTCGGTGCGACCTGACTTGACCGAATGCGACGCCCAGCGCGGCGATTGTCGAATGCAACTCTCCAAACTGTGTGACAATTGGGTAAATGGCGAGGCGGCGTGATGGATCCTGTCCGTCAGCAGTCCGTCATCCGACCCTGTTAATAGTCGCACGTGGACTGCCTGGGCCGCGGCGAATTGGTCATCTGCGACTGCCCGCGGGAACTGCGCAGAACCCTTTCAAGTCTGTGCCCATCTTCGCCAACATTCGCCGCGGCTGACTCGACAACACTTCACAGCAATCTCGACAAAGTCCCGGGGGAGCATTCCACAGCCATCGGCACGCCGTCTGCGCGAGAGAACGGCACTTCGCTCGGGCAACAGAATCGCGGCCGCCGGTTTTTTTCTGGATTTTGTTAGGGTCGGGGGTTCACTGGCCAAGCTGGTGTGCTATAATCCAAAAAGAGAAACCGATCTCCAACGGTCGTTCATGGACGAACGCAGCGACGGTTCAAGGATGAACGCGCATGCGAATCTACAAGCTCACCAATTTCGCGCAGCACCTGAATGCGGCCCTCGCCTCCGGCCAGTTTCACGACGTCTCTGATGGTGATGTCTGGAAACGCATCGAAGACGGCTCCATCTTTGAGTTCCTGCAAGGTCGCTTGGGATTCAGCC
>JBARRC010000578.1:0-2376 GCA_049644045.1 Phycisphaerae bacterium | reverse complement strand
GCCCAACCATTTGCGCCAGAACCGGCTCGCACGCGACTGCTCCAGGGAATTAAGACTGCCCAGCCTCGCCAGGAACATCACGACGACCGAGCGCATGACCACCTGCGTGGGGATTCGCGGCGCCCGTCGGTTATCCGTAACCGCGTCGAGGCGTCCTTCCCAACGAAGCACCTTTCCGGCATAGGCCAGGATGCGACGAAGAATAGGTCAATCCTGTCTGTTGCGCACCTTGTCCCAGTGAATGCGCGAGATATCATCCATGAGTTCGCGTGCCCTGCGGTAGTTGTCGATCCACTGTTGCACAGTCTGCTCCCATTGCTTTGGGACATACAGTTGGCGAGACTTGCTCTGCTCTGTGACGACGAGATAGAGGCCCTCGTGCAGTTCGCCGCGCGTACACTTGCAATAGGACTTTCCGCAGACCCGCCGCCTTCGGATCAAGCTGCCGTGAATGATGCCTTGGCCACTGAGCAGCTTGTTTAGCCGCGACCGCAGCCTGCGTTCCTGGACCGCCATCTCGCCTCGTCGAATTGCAGGTTTCATAACTGACATATTATTAGTATACCAGTCTCATCTGTTAGGTCAAAAGAAAAATGAATGCGACTCTGGAGACTGTAGCATCATTACAGAGCAACTCCTATCCTGCTCGAGCGCGGTGAAGGGTCATAGTTGTTTGATCTCGACCGCCGGACGGGTTGTCGCGCAGCATGTCCAGAGCTACTCTTTGCTTGATGCGCTTATGCGATCTTACCCGATAGACGCTCTTCTGCATCTTGCGGTGCCGCCGGTTCCCACGCTCCACCGCATTGGACGTGGCGGGCAACAGAGAATCGTCCAGAAAGGTCAGCGCCTTGTCCAGATTAGGAGAGAATATCTTCTGGAGGGTCTTGCCGACCTTTTGGAAACGGCGGACCCGTCGACGGAGCTTTGCCAGCTTTTCCAAGGCCGTATCGGTGCGACATCGCCGGTCAAAGAGTCGGTATACTTCGTTCATGATCTCGCGTAAGGTACGCAGATGGGGAAAACCTCGCGTGATACGCCGAAGTGTTCTGTTCTCGGCCGGGGTCAACTCATGCTTGACAAAAAGATACCGATTCTCGAAGAGGTCCGTAATCTTTTGCTGTACGCGCTTTTTCCCACGCGCCGCTTTCTTTTGAGTGGGCGAGGAGGGACGACCTCGGCCAAGCTTCGGCATAGCGGCCTTCAGTTCCCTGCGTACTTTGGCGACCGCCTTGAGAATGGCCCTCGCGAGTTCTGCTATGACATGAAACTTGCACACCTGATGCGGCACGTCGCCAAAGATCTCGACAATGGGACCGGGATAAAGCGGGGACCCGTCGGTGGTTATGCCCTTGAGGTTAAGCCCATGAGCATCCAGGATGGCCTGGAAACGTCGAAAGAACCGCTTGATGTCTTCGCCGGTGGGATCGTGGTCGAGCACCTCGTAGATCAGGCGATGAAACGTGCGGTTGTCCACAATGGACAGTACGCAGAAGGGACCGTCGTATAGTTCGTCGGCGGCGATGTACCCGGAGAAGTCACGCAGCACTGTATCCAGGTACTCAGTCTCGACGTGCTGTTCAGCTTTTTTTTCCCGCCGCCTCGACCCAGTTCTGGATTGTGGCGAAGGGGACGAAAAGGCGGTGGTCGCGCCACAGATGCCAGGACGCCGCGCGATAGGGCAGACCGTCCTCCACGACCAGTCGCACCGCCGTGGAAACGGCGCGGTGAGTATAGTGGCACTTTGGCAAAGCCAAGTCGTCCATGTCGGCGTTGAAATAGGTATTACATCCAGGGCAACGATGTTGAGAGTACGTGACGTGAATATCCCGGGGCCGCGCGGTGAGGGGATCGCCCAGATCGTGCAGGATGCGCGTGACCGTACGGAGTCGATACGCGCTACGGCCGCAGCCCGGACAGGGCCGACGCTTGTAATTCCTGCTCCGTTCGACAACTTGCGCTTTGGGCAAATCCTCAACACGTGTGATTCCTTCTGTCACATCTGGGACGTAAGCTCCTGGCTTTGGCATGTCGATGTTCTCCGGAAAGGGATTTCTACCGGATTCATCGACAAACTCGATCAGATGACTTCAGGAAAACTCTGTAATGTTGCTACAGTCTCAGCATAAATCCCGTTTTCATCCTGCCGGAGGCCTTGAAGGAAAACGCCGAACAGATCGCCGCGGGCCTCAGGCAGTCGGTCACGTTGGGAGTCGGACAGTTCTGTACGTGTCCCGGCGTCCTGGTAATGCTCGCCGGTCCGGAAACCGACGCGTTTCTCGCCGAGACGGCCAGACTGCTGGCCGAATCATCGCGCGATACGATGCTGACGGCCGGGATATTTGACGCCTATCGCACCGGTTTCGAACAGCTCGA
>JBARRC010000577.1:0-5522 GCA_049644045.1 Phycisphaerae bacterium | reverse complement strand
CCCTATGTTTTCGCTTGGGAGGAGCTGGAAGCCGGCTGTGCCTGTGGAACGAAGCACGCGTTGCTTGCCTTTGATCGCGGCGGTGATGAACGGCTCTTGGCGGAGGACCATTTCCAACTCGGGATGTTCGCCCTGTCTCAGGGGCGCAACGACCTGGCGGCCAACGCCTTCCGCCGGGCCAAGAAGCTCAACCGCGACTATAAACCGCTCATCCAGGAAGCGGTCAACGACTTTCGGCACAAGAACGCGGCGTCGAGTGTGGACACCCATCCGCTGGAGGAAGAAGTGTCGCCAACGGGTGTTAGCGTGGTAAAAGAGCCGGGCCTGGCGGAGTGCGTCAAAGCGAAGCTCATGGTCCAGGAAAACGCAACCGTAGCGCCGCTGCCCTCCTCGGATCATCGTGCGCAGGTCCTCGAGGTCTACAAGGCCTTTGGTGAGAAGGTTCGGGAGGTTCTCGGCCAAGGCGTCGTGCTCATCGAATCGGATCATTTCCTGATCTGGACGGACTGGGAGCCGCGTTACCGGGACCGCCTGACCGTGTGGTGTGAGTCGATGTACGCGGCGCTTTGCGAGCAGTTCAACCTCGATCCAGCCAAAGACCTTTTCCTCGCGAAATGTCCGGTGTTCTGCTGGCGTTCCAAAGCGCGGTTTCTAAAGTTCGCCCGGCAGTTTGACGGTTACGGCGGCAGCAATGCCATCGGCTACACCCGCTCGATCGAGGAGCGTGGGCATGTACACGTGGTGCTGCTACGGCAGGGGCGGGGGGAGGCGGATTTCGACCGTTTCGCGTGCACCCTGGTGCATGAAGGTACTCATGCGTTTCTACACCGGCTTTACTCGTCGCGGCTGATACCGCACTGGGTCAATGAAGGGTACGCCGAGCTGATGGCCGAGCGGGTCCTGCGCGACCGCTGCCCCAACGGTGAGAACGCCGCGCTTCTGGCGAGGCAGTTTGTGCGTTATGGTTGGCCAATCACGAGGCTCCTCCACAGTGTCGGGCCGATCGATGTCAACCAGTACCCCCTCGCGCACAGCGTAATCGCGTACCTGGAGGGTCTGGATGGCGAGCGCTTTGCCGGGTTCATCAAGAGCTTGAAAGCGGGTGCGACTGTGGCGGCAGCCCTGTCTGCCAACTACGACGGTTTGACCCTCGATCAACTCGAAGCGCGCTGGCGGTCGGTGATTCGAACCATGGACCCGCTGACGGAACCGGCGGAAGCCACGTCGAGCGTGCTTCCGCAGGCCACGGATCGCTAGTGCTCTGTCAGGGGTCTTTTGATGGGTGGGTTGCTGAGGTTGTTGGGTGGCATGGGCAAACTTGTTTGCCCGTGCGGCACACCCACAAGACACGGGTAAGCTGGCGCTTACCCATGCCACCCGACCGTGCCCATCAATTCAACGCTGACAGAGCACTAGACTGGGTTATTCATGGGGTTGCACCGACGGGAATAATCTCCTGCAGCGCCGGGGCTCGGAAGCGGCAGCAAGTTCCCTCAAGTTCCCTTTCCCTTCTGGTCACAATCCGCCGCATCCACCATA
Source organism: Phycisphaerae bacterium (assembly GCA_049644045.1). Taxonomy (GTDB): domain Bacteria; phylum Planctomycetota; class Phycisphaerae; order UBA1845; family UBA1845. Next base: position 3,983 of record JBARRC010000577.1, on the reverse strand, counting down.
CTGAGGTCGATGGCTCAGCACGTGATCATCGACGGCAACAACCTGCTGTACGCGATGCACGCGCATGCTCCACTGCCGCAGGTCGGACGGGAAACGCTTGTCAAAGTCATCGAACGCTGGGCCGGACAAGGCGATGACGATGTTACGCTGGTCTTCGACGGGCCTGTTCCACGCGAGGGTCTGGCCAGGCAGATGACCTCCAGCCGGATCACCGTTCGCTTCAGTGCTCCAGTCACGGCTGATGACGTCATCGTATCGCTTGTCCACCGGACGAAAGACCCGGGGACTGTTCGGGTGGTTTCGAGCGACACGGCCATTCGGCGTGAAGCCAAGTACCGGCGATGCCTCACTACCGACGTGGTCACCTTCGTGGCCGAGCTGTTTCCCGGTCCAGGCGAATCGAAGCCCGCCCCACCGGGTTCTGTTGAGAAACCGGAGAACGTCTCCCCCGAGGAAACCCGGGAATGGCTCGAGCTGTTCGGCTTTGAGGATTCCGACGACGAGCCGTTTGAGGGATATGACACGATGAGGGAATGATCCGGCGTGCCCTCTGGTCCCACCTGGTGTTACATCAACCTTCAATCTACGGGTTGGGGGCCTATGTGGGTGGCATGGGCAAGCGTCAGCTTGCCCGTGTGGGTTGCGGATGTACACCGGCAAACAAGTTTGCCCATGCCACCCAACCCACAAATCGAAAGTTGAGGCGACACTACTCCGTCATCACCGTGACCCGGAGGGCTTCTTCAAGCGTGGTGAGCCCCTCGCGCACTTTCATCATCGCGTCGTCGCGTAGAGTGATGGCCCCGTGCTCGATGGCGTGGTGTTGCAGCTCCTCTGTGGCGGCCTTTTCCATGACCAGTTGTGAAAGACCGGCGTCGAACGGAACGAACTCGAACACCCCAACGCGGTCATAATATCCGCTACGAAGACATCGCGAGCAGCCGCTGCCGCGATAGGCCTCGACGGCGGTGCGTTCGAGGGGGATGCCCATGATCCTGCGCTCCGTCTGGTTCGGCTCGTAGCTGCGCTTGCAGTTCGTGCAGATCTTCCGAACCAGGCGCTGGGCCATCACGCCGACCAGGGCACTGGCCACCAGGTAGGGCTCACACCCCATGTCCAGCAGGCGCGTCACCGCGCCGACTGCGGAGTTGGTGTGCAAGGTGGCGAAGACCAGATGGCCGGTGAGCGACGCCTCGAGGGCAAGATGGGCCGTTTCCTCGTCGCGAATCTCGCCGACCATGATCACGTCCGGGTCGTGCCGGAAAATGCTCCGCAGCGCCCGGGCGAATGAGACGCCGAACTCCGCGTCGACGGCTACCTGGTTGACCCCGGCGATGTGATACTCCACCGGGTCTTCGACGGTAATGATGTGCTTGTCGATGCTGTTGATGCACTGAAGTGCCGCATACAACGTCGTCGTCTTGCCGCTGCCGGTGGGACCGGTGAGCAGAATGATCCCGTACGGTCGGCGGATCAGCCGCTCGAAAGCCTGGCGAAGCTCCACCCCCATCCCGAGGTTCTCCAGTGTGAGCCGCGAACGGTCCTGAGAAAGCAATCGCAGTGTCACACGCTCGCCCCCTGCGGTTGGAATGACCGCGACGCGCACGTCAATCTCCTGGTCAAAGCTGCGGTGGCTGAAACGTCCGTCCTGCGGTTTGCGGCGCTCGGTGATATCCATCGTCGAAAGCACCTTGACCCGCGAGATCAACGGGGCGGAGACGTCGAGCGGATAGGCCCGCGCCTCGATCATCCGCCCGTCGATACGCAGGCGTACGCGGAGGCGGTCCTCTTCAGGCTCGATGTGAATGTCACTCGCGCGGCGGTCGACAGCCTCATCCATGATGCTGTCGAGCTGCTCGAGCATGTTCAGACCGGTCGCGGAGGTCGTGGCGACAGCCCGGGACAGCGGTGTTGCACCCCGGACCCGCGCCCCCTGGGCGCGCGCGGTGCCGTAGATGTCATCGATAGCTTCACGAATCTGATAGCGCGGGCTGACGACGTACTGGATGGGCCGCTCGAACCTCGCTTCCAGCGCCGCCCGCGGCGACGGGTCCACCGGGTCCGCAACCGCCGCCACCAGTTGCCCCGAGACCTCACCGAACAGCAGGCAATCCTTGCGGCGGGCTACGTTCTCGGGAAGCGTCAGCGCCCACGCCCGCGTCGGCGAACGCCTGGAGAGGTCCAGGAAGCGAAGGCCGTTCATGTCCGCATAAATCTGCGCGACATCCGCCTCGCTGATCAGGTCGTGGGAAAGCAGCACCTCCACCAGGGGGATGCCCATCAGCTCCGACTCACGCCGCATGGAAGCCAGCCCCACGGGTGTAAGCATCCCGTCATTGAGAAGCCTGGAAACGATTTGCTGTTCCGCCGTCGCCGCTGCAATCATGGTGTCACCTGTCGATCCGTCGCTCGCGCTCCGGGCTCTGAGTTACCTCTACATTCTATATGCCTGTTCGGGTGCATGTCGACACCGATACGCCGATTACCCTGCTCACTCGGTCTCCTTATCCGCCAGCCAGCGTTCGGCGTTGATGGCGTGTGCCCCATCCTTCGCGCGGAGCGCGATAGCGATACGATTCTTTGGCATGTTTCCTACTTCGTCACCTCGCGAAGGGTGGGGGACCGACAAGCTACACCATCGGCCACGACCCATCCCAGTCCATGGCGATCACGGATTCGTCATCGAACTCGTAATACCGGTAGCTGCTCCAGGGCCACTGCTCGGCGCGGTCCACCAAGCCCCGGGTGATCGGGTTCTTGTGAATGTAGTCGAGTTTGACGTGAAATGCTCTCTCGGTGGTGATGTTGGAATCGTGGGCTCTTGTCTTCCAAAATGGCTTCGGGCCGGTGCTCCGGGCCCATGCGTCCATTGGCGGGTTTCCGAGGCTGCGCCGGCGTGCCCAGACCGCTCGCAGGGCTTGCTTACCGTGTCGTCCTACGTATTGCTTCAAAGAGTGGAGGACCGCGGAGATGGGGACAGGTTCATCTTCTCCGACCCGCGTTGGGAAAGCAAGAAGGTGCACGTGCTCGGGCATGATCACGTAGGCGATCCAACGGATGCCGAGCTTCTCACGCGTCTCGGCCATCCCTCGCACGAAGACCTGCTTAACTGCGTCGTGGTCGAAAAAACGCAGCCGCCTGTAACACGAGATGGTGAGAAAATGCGTGTGACCGTACTCATCGTATCGCCGAAGCCTTCCGGGCATGCCGGGAGTCTAACGCGCATCCCGTCAGTCCCCCACCCTTCGCGCGGAGCGCGATAGCTGTGTGCCCCATCCATCCCGGCGCTTGTTGGCCGGAACAACCGTCTCGCCGCGTCGCCGGGATGGGTGGGGGACCGACGGATCGCGAATTGACGATTGGAACCCGCGAATGCGCGAGGTGTTGATCGACAATCCGGAATCCACAATCGCAAACCGCATCAGTCCCCCACCCTTCGCGGAGGGACGACCTACAAGACACCCCGGGGATCCGATCGTCATTGGACTCCCCGCGAAGGATGGGGCACACGCTCACTCGGTCTCCTGCTCAGCCAGCCAGCGTTCGGCGTCGATGGCGGCCTTGCAGCCCATACCGGCTGCGGTGATCGCCTGACGGTAGACGCTGTCGACCACGTCACCGGCTGCGAAAACGCCCTCGACGCTGGTCGTTGAGCGGTAGGCGTCCGTAAGCCTGATGTACTTTTTCTCGTCGAGTTCGAGCCGGCCTTCAAGGAAGGCTGTGGCGGGCGTGTGGCCGATCGCCAGGAAAAACCCGCCGCAATCGAGCGTCGACTCCTTACCGGTTTTCGTATCCTTCAGTCGAACCCCCGTGACCTTGTCGTCCCCGAGCACGTCTATGGGAATCTTGTTCCAGAGAATCTCGATCTTGGGGTTCTCGATCGCCCGCCTGGCCATGATCTTCGACGCGCGAAGCTGATCGCGGCGATGGATCATATAGACCTTCGAGGCGAACTTGGTGAGATAACTGGCCTCCTCCACGGC
>JBARRC010000576.1:0-8787 GCA_049644045.1 Phycisphaerae bacterium | reverse complement strand
CCCTCGGGCGGTGGCTCGTCAACTTCGGGTGGCGGCGGCTCATCACCTTCGGGTGGCGGCGGTTCATCACCCTCGGGCGGTAGCTCGTCACCCGTTCCAGCCGGTTGTACCTCTGCTGGGGGTTCATCGTTTGGAGGCGGCGTGGGTTCATCGCCCGGTGGCGGGAACTCATCCTCCGGAGGCGGCGGGAACTCACCGTCCGGCGGGAATTCGCCGTCCGGTGGGAACTCGTCGTCCAGAGGCGGCGGAAACTCACCATCCGGTGGTGGCGGAAACTCGTTGTCCGGAGGCGGCATGTTCTCCGGCGGCAGCGGTGGGCCTTCCACGAAGTTCTCGGCTGTCAGATCTTGGACGCTCGCCATGAAGTTGAGTTCAACATCATAGAGCCCGAAGAGGCCTTCCTCGTGGGTTTCCGGGAGGAACATCAGGTAGTACCGGCCGTCGGGATTGTACGTGAAGGTTCTCGTGTTGACGTCGAAGTTGACGCGGACCGGTTCGGCGTCGGGTCCCGGCATGGTGCCGAGAACGAACAACTGCATATTCGGGCCCCCGGGCGCATCGCCGCCTTCATCACCAAGCCGGTGATCGGGATTCGTGACCTCGACGGGTACACCGGGCCAGAATGTGCCTTCCTCGGACACGAACTCCGGGAACGGCACGCCATTGATTGGTTCAAACAGGGACGGGTTCCCCATATTGAGGAAAATGGGCTTACCGTGCGGGCCGTGCAGCCAGCGTCCGGTCTCACGAACGAGCGGCTCGACAAGGTTGTGCATTTCGGTCTCGTGCGTGAAGCCGAGATAATAGCGCCCATTGTGGTCCGGGCTATACGTGACACGGGTTGGCAGGCCGTCGGGACTGAACTCGATGTCAACCGAGACAGCATGTACCTCGCCGGCGTCGGGACGGAAGGGGTCACCGTCGGCGACCACGTAGAACATGGAGGGACCGGATCGGTTGAACGGCAGGTGGGCCTGTGCCTTGCGGATGATGCTGCAGAACTGCTCGATGCTCTCCACCCGTTCACTCAAAATGGTGCCGAATAGCCGCCTGATACTTGGAGGCACAGTACCCGCGAGCAACTCTCGCATCGCTTCCCTGATGCGGTCCTGGTGCGCATGGAGTTCGTCGAAGTCCGCACCCGGATCGACCAGACCGGATTCCAGTAGCTCGAAGACAGTCGATTCGACGTCCCGGGCGACGCCGTTCCCGTCAGCCGTTTCAAACACCATCAATGGCGGGCCCCACTGATCGGGGGGCGGGGGCAGGAAGTACGTGATCCTTGCCCCCAGGCCGATCTCCGGGTCCGTGAGAAGACGATACAGGTTTCTGAGGGTGATGAATCGACCCTCAAGATGTAGAAGGGCCATACGCTCGAGCAACCGTTCGTTGAGGATCGGAAGCGGATGGCAACCGGCTTCGGGGTCGAGTTCGTCGTTCACGATGAAGTTGCGGTCGGGCTCGGTGATGGCGCTGACATAGACCGTCGGTCGCTCTCCCTCAAAATCCGGGTCGTACGGGAAGACGATCTCCGGCAGCGTACCGTCGTTGAAGTCATCGAAGTCATCGAAGTCGCCAAAGTCGTCAAAGAAACCGTCATCGAGAAGATCCTCCAGGTCACCCTCGTCAAAATCGTCAAACCACGTGTCATCGAGCTGGGCGGCTGCAATGACGAAGTCATCCGGCGGGCGTACGGTGTCGATCGACTCGGTCTCCACGTCCGGCAGATCGGCGAGGAAACTCAGATCGAATCCGCCGGGGTCGTCGGCGATGGAGAACCCGGCCCGGAGGAAGATTTCAGCCACAGCGCCCACGGCCTCTTTGATCTCGGATGCCTTACCCAGCGCCAGGTTGCCCTCGACCGTGTCGATCCCCGTTCGCGCTATGGGAGGAATAACGGCCTCGAACAGCTCGTCCAATTCTTCCTCGGTAAGCTCGCGGATGTCGTCGACGGTCACCATCTGGTCGATGCCGCTTTCCTCGAACAAGTGGATGTAGGCATCCACGATCCGGTGAACGATGGCGGTCGGGGAGATGTCCAGGTCACCTGGATCGATTCCCTGTTCCTTCAGGAGTTCCCTGAGCTTGGCGACGATGAGCGTGGTCAGCGGGTCGACCACGACGTTGTCGATCCGCCCGCTCTCACCCGTCTCGTCCGCCGGGACCTGCACGATCTGCCGGATGTCTATGTCGCCGGACCCGTCGAGATCGACGGCCACGACAAAGTCAATCCCGACAGGTAGACCATCCATGGAAAACATTCCGGTTTCATCGGTATTGGCGGGTGGAAAGGGGTCGCCATTGGCATCGAGCAGCGGGTTCCCCTCCAGGTCCTCGAGTGTGACGGTCGCCTGCGTCGGGTCGAAGTCCGACGGCAGGGCCTGCTGGGCGATCTCTCCCTCGGCCGTGTCGAGGGATTCACGCGTCGACCGGCTGTCCGACACCGTGCCCGTGACGATCCCCTTGAAGTTGGTGGTGGAGTCGTCCGTTCCGGGTGTTTGGTCGCCGTTTGTTGGCGTGGTGGGGCCGGTCTGACCATCGGCGATCCCGCCGCCACAACCGGGGAGGAGTAGCGGCCCTCCGACAAACAGCATCAGTGATACGATGGCGGTGAGGCCTCGACAGGCCTGAAGGCAGCAGTCGTTTCGCATGGTGAAGCTCCCATTATCAATCAGTTAACGTCTCATAAAGTGCCAACCGTCGCGTACCGCGACTCGCCCCACTTATCGAAGTGCGCCGCGCTGAGGTTTAGTTGTTCCGGGGGGGGAGGTGTTGAAGGTAATCGTCAGTGTTCCGGTGTCTGATCGACTTGTGACCGGGCCTGCCGCACGGCCGCAGCCAGCCGAACGGTTTCAACCGTCGAGCGGATCTCGTGTGCGCGAACGATTGACACACCGGCCATCACCGCGACCGCAGCGCACGCCAGCGAACCGGCGTCACGCTGCGTTGGGTCTTCGATGCCGAGAACCTGCCCGATGAACGACTTCCGGGAAGCCCCCACCATCACCGGTTGCCCCAGGGCCACGAACCGGTCGAGGTGACGCATGATCGAGAGGTTATGCTCAATACGTTTCCCGAACCCGATTCCGGGGTCGAGGATGATGCGTGCGGGGTCGACGCCGCACGTGACAGCGTACTCCCTGCGCCGGACGAGGAAGTCGGTGATCTCGCCGATCACGTCGTCATAATGCGGTCCGCCCTCGCGCTGCATCTCAGCCGAGGTGCCCCGCCGGTGCATCAAGACGACGGCCGCCCCGGACGACACCACCACCTCGACCATCTCCGGGTCGTCCCGCAGCGCGGAGACATCATTGACGATGTCGGCGCCCGCTTCGAGAGCGGCCCCGGCGACCGGTGCCAACCTCGTATCAATCGAAATGGCGATCCGGTCGTTTCTCGCGCGAACGGCCTGGATCACGGGGACCGCGCGCGCGATCTGCTCGGCGGCGGGCACCGGCTGCGCCCCGGGCCGCGTCGACTCAGGGCCGACGTCAATGATATCCGCACCGTCGGCGATCATACCGAGGGCGCAGGCGATGGCATCATTACGCGTCAGATGTTCACCGCCGTCGCTAAACGAATCGGGGGTTACGTTAAGAATGCCCATCACCAGCGGCGTGGTGGTCGTGTCGACCTGGCGGTCTCGGAGTCGGATTCTCACGGATCGAGAATTGCGAAGGCACCGCGCTATGGGCTACCTCCTGTACACGATTCGCCCGCGGGTCAGGTCGTAGGGGGATATCTCGACGAGTACGGTGTCACCGGGGAGGATGCGGATATAGTATTTACGCATCTTCCCGGAAATGGTGGCCAGCACGTCGTGCTTCTCGCCGCTCGCGTCAACCTCCACGCGGAACATCGCGTTGGGCAACGCCGCTTTGACCACGCCTTCTACTTCAATAGCATCGACTTTCGCCATACGACCCAACAGTATATCGTTTATCTCGTCTACCACAACCGCAGGTGGAAAAAAGGTGTCAGGATGATTTTTTTCATTGCTTTTGCAGATCTAAATGGCGCGGTTGTCCGCTCAGGCACCGCAACGCGTCTTGTAGTCTCGAAAAAAATCATCCTGACACCTTTTTTCTGTCCCTTGCATCTCGGTCTGATTTCAGTACCAATCGGACGTACAGGGCGAATCCTTGAGTCGTAGGACCGTCGCATCCGTGATTTGAAAGGGAACCCGATGACATCTCACAGACCAACCGAATCGACCGCCGCCCTCGTCGTGGCGACGGTGCTGGTGGCGGTCGCAGGCCCTACCGGTTGCGCGACGGTACCGCGTCTTGCGGTGCAGGCCCAACGATACCGCATCGAAGTGGGAATGGACCCCGTATCGCACAGGCTGGTCGGGCACACGGTGCTGGACGTTGTCCGGGTGGACGATCAGCCATTCCCAGCCGGGCAGCCCGTCGCGGTTGAGCTCCTGCTTCACCCGGATCTTAGAATCACTCAGGTCGCGGCGAGCGGCACCGACGGCAGGTACGGCCGCGCACGACGCGAAGCTCCATCCGAGGAGGACGACTTCGCACCACGCAAGCACCTGGTTGTCCTCGACGAACCCGTCGACGCCTTCACACTTTTCGTCGATTACGAGGGGGAGCTCTTTCAGGACGTTTCCGCCGGCGAGAAACTTGGTGAAATCCACAATTTCGCCATGCGGGCCCACATCGGGAAGGAAGGCATCTACCTGGCAGACGGTTACTGGTATCCACAAATCGCAGCCGAAGACGATGCCGCAGAGGGACTGGCGGAATATGTCTTGATCACCGATCCGGTGCCCAACCTTCAACTTGTCGCGGGAGCGGAGCGTGATCCAGCCGCAAGCGAGAAGACTGGGCGGCTGGTTTGGCACAGCCCCTACCCACTCGATGGCATGGTGCTTGTGGGCGGTCCGCACGAGATTCATCGCGCCACCCATAACGGCATTGCGATCAGCGTCCACCTCCAACCAAGCCAAGCCAGGCACGCGGAAGGCCTGATCGACACCGTACGCCGCAACCTGGACCGCTATGAGCCGCTTGTCGGGCCGTATCCAGCCGCCGAGTACTCCATTGTCGATAACTTCTTCAGCAGCGGGTTCGCGTTTCCCACGTTTACGCTTCTCAGTTCAGCCGTGATCAATATGGGCAAGCGGTCGCAGACCATGCACGGCTTCATCGATCACGAAATGCTGCACTGCTGGTGGGGCAACGGCGTGCATGTCGACCCGAGCGACGGTAACTGGTGCGAGGCGCTGACAAGCTATTGTACCAATTACTACGGATACGTCCTCGATGGGAACCAAGAGGACGCCCGCCGCAAGCGACGCAACTACTGCCAATCCCTCAGCCGGATTCAACCCGAAGACGATAAGCCGCTCGGTACGTTCGACCGTGATGACGGGTGCGGCCGGGGCATCGCCTACCACAAAGGGGCGATGGTGTTTCACATGCTCGCGCGGAAGATGGGACAGGAGAACTTCTGGGCCGCGATGCGGCAGTTTACCAAGGAATACGTCGGGGCGTACGCCTCATGGGACGACATTCGCCGCGTTTGCGAACAGGCCGGCGGCATGTCGCTCGAAGCATTCTTCCACCAGTGGGTTCGCGGCAGCGGCGCTCCGATGCTTTCGATCGAAGAGGCCCGCTATCATTCGGCCGACCAAACTCTGACACTCTCCCTGTCACAGGGAGAATCCGCCTTCGATCTGAATGTGCCCGTTCGGGTTGTCCATGCCGGTGGCACCCTGGACATCGAGGTGCCGCTCCGTGGGACGATTGAGGAGGTCACGGTACCCGTCAGCGTTGTGCCCCTGAGCATCGAGGTCGATCCGGACTACCACATTTTCCGTAAGGTTTCACTTGGCGACATCATTCCAACAACGGCGGCCACCCGCCACGGCTCGGCGTTTGCCTGCGTGCTCCCCTCCGGCGAGGTGCCCGGTCAATACAAAACCCTGCAAGAGATCTTTGAACGGAGCTTTGATGATGAGGGCGATGAGCGGATCGTGCGGACCGTCGGTAGCATTGAAGGGGGTGCGTTGGCGGAGCACTGTGTCTTGATCCTCGGTGAGGCCGTCCGAGATCCGTACGTGGGCGCCTTCTTGAGCGCGTCCGAATTCCCGGTGCGCTTCATGGACGAGGGGTTCGAGTTTGATGGTGTTGAGTACACCGACGAGGGCGACGCCGTGCTCTGCACGATCCGGCATCCCGATATGGAGGGCGGTGGTGTCACGGTGGTGTACGCCAACAGCGAAGCCGCGATCCCACCGGCCCGGAACATCCCGATGTACGACCGCAGCGCGGTGATCTTCAAAGATCGCAGGGCGGTTCTACGAAAGGACTTCGAACACCGCCATGTCGTGCGCGTGGAACGGTGAACAAGGATAGGGGAACAGGTCCGAACGGCATTTCATCTGGGCGAACCGCGAATCGCGGGATACATGTGTCACTTCTCCGGTTTGACCTTTCGGACGTCGCTGGGTCGGATGGCCCACCTTTTCAAAGGTGGGTTCACGACTACGTCTTCGTACGAGGTTGAAAGGCCAGGGCCTGCTCTTGTGACCAGACACCGGGGATCGCGGTGCCGCACTTGGGGCACTTGCCGTCGACCACGCGATTGAACACAACGCGGAAACCGACCCGTCGGATCAACTCGTGCTGACAGTGGTGGCAGTAGGTGTTCTCACCGGGGTGCATCGCCACGTTACCGGCATAGACATAATGAATACCCGCATCGAGCGCGATCTTGCGGCATCGCTCAAGCGTCGACACCGGCGTCCGGGGCAGATTCGTGATCCGGTACGTCGGATGGAAACGCGTAAAGTGCATCGGCACGTCCGGGCCGAGATGCTTTATCACCCACTTGCTCATCTGTTCGATCTCGCCCGGTGAGTCATTGAGCGTGGGGATGACAAGCACCACCATCTCGAACCAGATGCCGATATCCTTGAGTATTTCGAGTACGTTGAGGACGGGCTTCAACTCGCCGGCACAGCTCTCAACATAGAATTTCTCGGTAAAGGCCTTGAAATCGATCTTGACGCCGGTGAGGTGTTGACACAGTTGTCGCAGGGGTTTCTCCTGAATGTAGCCGTTGGAGATCATCACGCTGCCGATGCCATGCTCGCGCGCCAGCGCTGCGGTGTCGTGCATGTATTCATAGAAGACGACCGGCTCGGAATAGGTGTACGCGATCGTGGGGGATTGCCGGGACTTGCACGCCGCGATCAACCGATCCGGCTCTACCAGAACACTTCTGACCTGTTCCGGGCGAAACTGGCTGATCTGCCAGTTCTGGCAGAACTTGCACTCGATGTTGCAGCCGGCTGTGGCGATGGAAAACGCCGTCGTACCCGGCTGGTAGTGGAACAGGGGTTTCTTTTCGATCGGGTCAACGTTGGCCGAGCACAACGGCCCGTAGACAAGTGTCTGATACTCACCACCCTGGTTCTCGCGCACGCCGCAGTAGCCGCGCTCCACGTCAGCCACTTCACACTCGCGCGGACACAGGACGCACTTGACCTTCTTGTGATCGAGCTTCTCCCAGAACATGGCCTCGTGGCGGACGACCCCCTCAAGCTCCGGCCCGACCAGTTCCGAAGTCCCCGCGACATCCTGCGCCAAAACGCGATCAAGATGGAGATGACACAGCGTACCCGCGGCGCCGCACGCGAGCCCCCATCGCAACAAATCACGACGTGTGGGCTCACGGAACAGGTTGCCGAGGGTATCCGCGTCAGAAGAATGGCGAATAGCGAATGGCGAATAGCGAACAGGGGGTTCATCGTACTGAAGTGAGCATTCGCTATCGATCTGAACCGCGACCGTGAGGGAGCGGCCCTTCTGAGTTCGACATTCGCAATTCATTCTCACACCTCGATCCGCTCGATCTTCGCCAGATCACTCTCGCCCAGCCCCCGCGCCGCCGCGGTGGCGATATGCTTCGCCGGCCGCCCGTCGTCGGCGAACGATTTCAGCCCTTTGGCCTTCCGTTGCAATTCGAGCAAATCAGCGGCTACGGCGTCGGCGGCGACATAGTCCGTGCTCACGATGAGCCCGCCGAACGGCCAGGCAAAACCCGGATGAGAGCCTGGTCCGGCGTTGTATTGGGCGCGCGTCGCGTCGCACACCGTCAGCCGCCACTTCGGGCCGATGAATCGGTGCGACACGACATCCGCGATATACGGATCGCAGTTGTGATCGTGGTACTTGTTGGGGTTATGAATCGCGCCGAAGAAGTTCTTCATACCCAGCGACACGCCGGCCAGGTTGTGGTCTTTCAGGACGGGCACGGATATCAACGCGTCGACCTGCTCGGCCACGATGCGCGAAAAACATGATCCGATCCTGCCGCTGCTTTCGATCTGACGCTGATAGCCGCTGCCGATCTGCTCGGCGTCAGTGCCGCGACACTGCACACCGCGCTTCGACTTGTTGAGCTTGAAGCCCGCCCGCGCCAGCTCCACGTCGAACCGATCCCAAATGATGATGTTCTCGGCCGGCACACCCGCCTGTCGAAGCCCGGCCACGATTGCGTCGACGACCGCCGGCTGCGTCGAAAGCCCGAGTGTGTTGACCTTGATCCCGACGCGATCCTTGCGATCAAACAACTTTCCCCAGGCACCGGCTGCGTCGCTTGTACCGGTGAGTTTTTGCATCGACGCATCGAGCAGCTTGCGCAACAGGTCACCGTGCTCGTCGACCCGCCCTTTCGTCAGGGCATCGTCCCGCGCAATCGCCACGCGTGACTTCCGCCCCGGCGAGCCGCGGGCTTTGCTGTGGGACAGACTTTCCAGTCTGTCAT
>JBARRC010000575.1:0-7547 GCA_049644045.1 Phycisphaerae bacterium | reverse complement strand
GAGCTGCTCCGCCCACCAGACCGCGCCGCCGGTGATCAGCGTGGGATATTCCATCCCGCCCGCGCCGCTTGCCGCCCTGGGATCCACCACGGTGATGTTCGGGTAGGGATAAGCACCGGGTCCGAGCCACCCGTCGACGTGCTCGAGCGTGCTCTTTGTCGACTCGATGTATTTGTCGACGACATTTTGGTGCCCGGGTTGATAAAGCAGACGGATGTCAACCTGATGTCCGTCAGCGGGGCTCTGCCACACGTCCGTCGCTTCGAGAAACTGCGCATCCGCCACCCAGGCAAATTTATGCACGTCCTCGGCGTGCGCGACGATGGTCTTGGTGCCGTCACCGTTGCTGCGTTCCTCGATAATCAGCCCCGTGGTACCGACAACGTATTTCTCGGGCAGCGTGATCTGCACGTCGTAGACACCAAAGTCGGCATAGAACTCCGTACCCGCGTGAAACTGGTGGCAGTTCCACCGGCCGTGTGGCGCATCAGCGGGTACGAAACGCATCCCCGGCGGTTCATACACACCGATCTTGGGAAACCAGTGGACCATCATGAAGAAGTCATCCTGCCACCAGCCGGTTCGCACTTTGCACTTGGGGATTCTGCCCTGAAACGCAAGTTGTATCCGGGCCGATTCACGAGGCGCGATCGGGTTTGTAAGAGGCACGCGAATCACCGTTTCATCGTCCGCGTTGTCGTCGTCGGGCTGGAAGAAGGCAATGCGCCCGGTGACGTCGTCGCCGTCGACTTCCATGCGGGTGATCCTGATCCAGCCCCACACATCCTCATTGTCCTTATCCCACGGAGACTCACCCGGCTCGCTGCTGTCCGAGCTTGCCGCACGGGCGCGTAGCCACTCCCGTATCCAGGTCGACTTGGCGTTCTTGAAGGCGTTGGTGTAGAGGTGAAACTGCAGCTCGTCAACGTGGTCATCGGAGGGATTATTCCAGGTGAGGACCATATCGCCGTCGATGCGTTTGGCCTCGTCGTCAAGGGTCACCTTGATGTCGTAGTTGGCGATGCGCGGGCTGAGCGGCTCCTCAAAAATGCGCGTCTGAGCCGTCGCGAGCGAGCCGCTTGAGAATAAAATCACGCTCAGGAGCACGGTGCGATAGAAACGTCGCGCGCCAAGTTGCAAATTCATTCGTCGATCCTCCTACCCGACATTCCCGCGTTCAGCCTTCCTCAGCCTCGATGCGCCGGGACTGGCTGCCTTTGCGATCGTCAAACATAACCGTTTTCGGTGATGCCCGCAGGATATTTGTCGAGATATCTCAGATCGGCGATCTTATCCGCCTCGGATGTCGTCGCCAATGTCGAAATCCGGCGTTAGTCGTCAAGCTTCCGCACCGATCCGGCGAGAACAAAACACTCACCGGCGTCGAATCCGTCCAGCACGCTGAGGACGGTGAGCTTCCCATACCCGATGCGCACGTCGGACTGAACCGAACGAACGCTCACGGTGGGCAGTTCGAGCTCCATGCTGGACCTCTCCGTCTCGGAGGACCCCGCGGATCCAAACGACTTGCCCGTAAGCGGGCCGAACGTCCTGCCCTTGGTCACCTTCCGGAGCTCGCCCACGACCCGGATTGACGTCGCGCCGGCCTCCTCCTTTCCCGCGCCGACCAGGATGGAAACGCGCAGGCCGTCTTCGGCGTTCTTGGTTACCACGCCGTAACCCACCGAACTCGCTCCAACAATCGGAGCCACATCGGAAACGTAAGAGTACCGGGTGACCAGCGCCAGCGGTGTCGGCGTGTGACGCGCTACCACGAAGTCATGTCGATGCATCAATTCGGTGGGCGTGATCGCATCGCCGACCGCTGGAGCCTGTGCGCACCCGGCTGCGAACCAGATAATCTGCACTTCGTAATGCTCGGCGTACAGGGCGCGGATCTGTTCAAGCAGGTGCTGGATCTGCGTGTGCTCCGTCTCCTCGGCTTCGATGCCGTAGACACCGGCGAACAGGCGCGTACAGTTAACTGGTAAAGCATCGCATAGCTTGTCCATCAATTTGTCCACGTTGTCTGGAGTCTCCTTGGCTGGTTTGGATGCCGTCTCTTCGACGGCCATAAATCTGCTCATAGACGTGACGGGGCTCGGGGCTTCGTCGGCGGGCGTGGTTGGCGGTATCAGGCCGATCAAATCGCGCAGATCGTAGAGCTTCCAGGACCAGGATTCTTGTGCGCTAGCCTTGGCTGCGCTAGCCTTGATCGCCCCATCCAACCAGGATTCTTGTGCGCTTGCAGCCGGTGCGACGGCAAACGTCGTGACAAACACCATTAACAGTGACTTCCTCGAAAGGTAAGGGCACAACATCTCTGTTCTCCTTCGTAAAAGGGTGTTGGAACTTACCTACTATGTTCAGCTTGGAGCGACTTCTACAGCCGCGCCAGAGGACACCAATTGATAGCCTCGCAACCACGGGAGCAGCACAGGATCTCTGGCAAACCTGGCTACGAGAACTTGAACCTTATCGGACAACTCAGGCTCCTTCGAGAACCGGCGCAGGCGAGTGAACACAACTGCGCGAAGGCCTGGCTCCCGTGCCCACTGCCTGCAGACGGCCAGTTGCTCGCCCGAGCTGAGTCGGTCGAGGATCTGCTCGGCGACGAGAGCGGAGCGGAGCATCTCGCCCATGTGCCGGTACGCAACGGCACGCTGGTCGTCGGAAGCACCGTTCAGCAGACCGAGTGTCTCATCGATTTGCCCGGCGCCGAGAACATGGTGCAGCCGGACGAGGAAGTCACGATTGCCATACATAGCAGCGGAGGCCAATTGCGTCCGCTCTTCGGTATCCGGCGCGAGAGCGGGCTGATTGCTTGCTTCTCGCGTCTTCCTGCGGATCGGTAGCGAGAAGACCACGCGAATAGGCTTGTATTCAAGCTCCGCAGGTTGGCCCGGTTGTATTTCACCCTCCTCTTGGGCAACCCTGATTGCCGGAGCAGACCCGTGACCGAACGCAAACCACAAAGCCGTAGTCACCGCAATCAACAAGCACGCCGCGGCGAGTACGCGCGTTGAGCGGTGGAGCATAAACCTTAACCGACTGCTTCGGGCCGGGATTTCATCGACAAGGGCGCTACGCAACATATCGTCCACACGACGGACCGTGGCGAGCCGATCACGCAAACCCGGGTCACGGCGGAGGGCCTCGTTAAGTTCGGACCGTCGTACAGGGTCTAGTTCCTCGTCGCGGTACAGTTCAAGGTCCTCTGTTGTCCAAGTTTCGATGCGCTGGGTCATTGCGGTTCCCCAACCAATTGGCGTATGCGTTGCCGCGCCAGGTGCAAGTTCGCGCGGACGGCCTGAATCGGACAGCCAAGCATCGCGGCAATCTCCGCGTAGTTGAGTTCCTCGACAAGACGCAGGACCACGGTGGCATGTTGCCGCGGCGGAAGGGTTTCGATCGCCCGCTGCATCCGTTCGTATTGGTCGCTGGTGGACATCCGGTCTCGATCCATGTGCCAGGGCCTCGTAGTTACAGCCCACCGGGCCGCCCGCCGCAAACGTCGCCGAAACGACCGCTGCTGGTCGAGCCACAGGCGAAACATCGTCCGGCGGGCATAGCCGGTGTGGTCGGCATGATCGGGCCTTTTGGCCAGCAGTGTGACAAGCGTCTGCTGCGTGAGGTCGTCGGCGTCATCACGCGAGCGCGTCAACGCAAGCGCGATCCGCCACAGGCGTTCCCTGAGGACCGACCAGTCAGGTGCCGCCATGGACTTTTCGGGCTCGGTCTTTAGCATGGCCTGACCCATCTCACCTACATAGACGCCGATGCCGCAAGTATATCAAACGCAAATTCACGCAAATATGAGTTGATACCCGACGTAGCAGATGGCTGCGTCAACCAGCGCGTGTGAGACCCACGCGCCGGCCAACGTGCCCTGCCGGCGGTACATCCAGCACCAAAGCGCCCCGCCGATGCCTACGCCGGTGCCAAAGATGAACGCCCCCATCGCGGAGAAGTAACACCCCAGCACCACGTAATGATGGCCGGCAAAGCCGAGACTGGCGAAAAAGTAGGCCACGCCCCGCGGGGCGACCATGACCAGCCGGCCAAAGACGTACCATCGCCAAAAGAACTCCTCGATAAGCGAGTGCAGTCCGGCCAGAAGGATACAGAACGTGACATAGCGAGCCGGCCCGGCGAGCCCCATTTCCGTGACCTTCTTGCGAACGTCATCGGCGCACTCCCGAGCATACTCGCCAAGTGGGGTCAGGGCGTACAGCCCGAAGATCAAGCCCCCGATAAGCAACCCCGTGGCCATGCCCATCGGGAGCGCGGGAAAATGCTTTCTCCAGTCCGGACGCTTGCCTTTGAAGCGAACGCCTTCGATGACAAACACCGCGACGATCGGCCAAACCACCGTGAAGGCCTTCGCCGTGGCATAGACAGCCGTTGCTGCCGCGCTGCCGGCCAACAGAACGAAGTAAACCAGCGATGCGACAAGCGGCACGGCCATGGCCGGAATCACGCAGGCGAGAATCCGGCGCCGATTCGCAGGGCGTTGTATCACATCTCAATCCGAATCAACGTGCAAGAACCCGTCCGCCAGTTTCTCCTTGATCGCCTGCGCGGCAATGTAGTGTCCATGTTCGTTGGGATGGGCATCGCTGCCGGAGACCGTCAAGTCTTGCGGCTTGTGTTGGGAGAACGCGTCGTACAGGTCCAAACAATCGAAGCCATTCGTCTTTGCGGTCTCTAATACCTGTTGATGGATATCCAGGTAAGGATAGTCCTCCCAATTGTCCACGATGATGGGAAATATGACGACAAGAACCGCTATACCACGAGATTCCGTCAGTTGTCTGATGTGCTGGAATGCATCCGTTACGCTTCGCCATTTGTCACAATGCGGCGCGTGCAAGTGTCTAAAGTAATCTCCCCGACCCAGCCTGGCGATGTCCCAGTTGTTCTTGGCCTTCGCCACCGCCCGCAGCACATGGGAATACTGCCACCACGCCGGCCTGTGGTAGTAGGCGGTGAGTGATTGGATCGGGTCTGTCTCCGGATCATTCAGCACATAGCCGACAACCACGACGCGCGGCGACCACCGCAAGCCCACATGCTCGAGAACCACGGCCTCGTCTCGGGTCGCATAGCCGGCGACTCCGAGATTAAGAACGTCATACGCAAACGGCGGGACTTTCGATGATTCGTTAAGAAGATCCTCCAATACAACGGGGTAAGTGCGCTCACCGGATATACCGTAGCCGAACGTGAATGAGTCGCCGAGTACGATGATCCGGAACAGGGACTCGGTGTCGTCCGGTAGGGGCTCGCGGTCTCGCATTCCGTGGCTGTTTGTTACTATGACCATCCCCCACGTGTCTTTATGCTTGTTGGGAACCAGCTCGAAATCAAGTCCGGGGATGGAGGACCGCCTGTGCAGCAACTCCCGCCAGGCGTTTCCAGGCAGGGCCTTCGGCGGTGCGAGGTATTGAACCGGCCAGAAGATTCTCAGCGCGAGCTCCGCCAGTAAAAGACACACAACCGCGCTGGCGGTCACGACAAGACAGCGTAGCGCGGGACGCTTCCACCGAACTGAAATGGATACCATGACGAGTGCTTGTCTAATAGAAATCGGAGTGGCTGATGTCGTCGCGGATGAAGTTCGCCTCGTAGGCGAGTTCATCAAGCTCCGCAATGAAGCTTTTTCGGTTGAATTCGGGTGGAAGAAGGACGGTGAACCTGTGCATATACGTGACCAACCCCTGAGAACGAGGCAAAGCCGTTTTGTGCGTGTGGTGTGCGATGATCGAAAGCCCGTGTTTCGTGAAGAACTGGGTCGTGGCCGCAAGCAATCCAGCAAAATCCGGGGAGGAAACGCGAAGCGTGAGCGGAAGTGCATCCCGATCATACGACGGGCCGCGACCCTTAATCCTTGTGAACAACGTAAGGAGCTGGAGCGAGTTCCCAAGCTGCGGAGTATCGTGTTCGATCAGGTCGATTTGCTCGGCCGCCCCGGAAATGTAGAGAAGCACGACGGCTTCCGTACTGAGCGTGTGCGAGACGCCTTCCTCAACGGTGCCTCCACGCTCGCTAACGAACGCGGACGCGTCCTGAAGGATCCCGACGCGATCTCTCCCGATCAGGTGTAGTACGCCATACTGTCGTTCGGCGTGATTCTCTGCCATCAATCCGGTTCCTCGACAACCCTGCCATCAGGTCCCTCGTGGCTTCGAGAACGGATGGTAAGTTACATCGCCGTCACCGTCAAACGCATGCGACAAGGGCTGCTGGAGATCGTCGGTTTCTATCACTCTCATCCCGTAATGACGAGCTGGCGAATCCCGTCCGAAGGCATCTTCGAGCGTGAGCCGATAGTCTTGTATGACCCGTCCAACACAATGTATCCTGCCGTGCGCTCGGTCTTCTGTTGATAACACCAATGGGTAAAATTTAACAGGATATTGTAGGACGCCGCTTCAAGTGCCGAATCTGCCGGTTATCACACGGGATATTACGGTGCCGATCTCCGAGGCGCCCCCTGAGCTCGCCGGCCTGCGCATTGTTCACGTATCGGACTTCCACTTCCGTAGCTGGACCCGCGTCATCGAGGCCGCCCAACAGCTTCTCCTGATGCTGGATTACGACCTTCTTGTGGCGACCGGCGACTTTGGGACCATCCGTGAGCGCTGGATTCGCGTGGCCGAGGTGACGCGGCGGTTCTTCGAACCGATTGCGAAACGGGTGCCCGTCTACGCTGTTCTCGGCAACCACGATCATCCTCGATTAGCGTCCGCCCCAGATATGCCTCTGGAATTCCTGAGCAACCGTTCGGTGTTGATCGACAAGGCCGGCACCACCTTTGAACTCGCCGGCGTGGACCAGAGCCTTCCTGGTGCTGAAGACTTGGTCGCAGCCTTGGGCAATGGCCGACGCCACGGATTCACCATGTTGCTCGCCCACTATCCCTCCACGGTGTTCCGACTCCCGCCGGGCCGTGTGGATCTCCAGTTATCGGGCCATACCCACGGCGGGCAGATTCGTCTCCCACGGCTAGGATGTCTCTGGACGAACGATCGAATCGCCCGGCGGATGTCTCGCGGCCTGCATGTGGTCGGGGGAACGGTCCTGCATGTCAACTCTGGGATCGGGGTTGCGGCGCCGTTTCTCGTTCGTGTCAACTGCCTTCCCGAGGTGACCGTTCTCACCCTCAAGCCGGCCGACCGCAAGCCGCCCTCGAGACGGCCGCGGGAACTGGCGATAACTAACGCACGCGGGCCATCCTAAAAGGTTTGACTCGACGGCCCATCCATGCTATACTGAACGTAATGGTGGAGGTTTAGTCAAACGCGGGGTTATATGTGATCGCTATTTATTCGTTGTCGTATTTTCGCCATCATTGATTTATCCTTCCTATCCCACGCGTTTGCCTGAAGTTATCCCCACCAGTGATCGGGTCAGCGAATGACTCGAGCCAGGTTCCCAGCATGGTAGTGCGCCGGGGTTGATGACACGTGTTCATCAGCGCGTCGTGATCTGTCGGTGGTGTCGTATGCGACGTAGACGCCCGCTCGACTTGGTCATGACGGTAG
>JBARRC010000574.1:0-9939 GCA_049644045.1 Phycisphaerae bacterium | reverse complement strand
GTTTCACGTCGTGCGCTGGTGTGCGCTGTCATGCCTTCGGAATCACCGTAAGTACCTGTGTTCACCATAGGTTGCGGATCACGGGTGCCGCGTGCGTGGCGTGCATCGTCGCGCACCGTTCTGCGTGCTCCGGCGCGGTTTCGCGCCAAGCAAAGCGCCAAGTCAGAATCGGCGTCATCGGTACCGGTTGCCCGCGCGATCTGCCGGTCAGGCGCTGACAAGTCTGGCAGTCGCTTCACGGCGTCACTTTGCGAACCACGCATGGTGCAGGCGTATACATCGGCGGTCATCGCGATGGTGCTATGCCGCATCAAGTCCTTCGCGGTCCGCACGTCCACGCCCGCCCGCAGCAGTAGACTTGCGAACGTGACGCGAAGCGCGTGGAAGTCCACGACGCGACCGACATCATCGCGGTATGGAATGCCTTCTGCTTCAAGGTCGGCCCGCAGCATGACCACGACCGTCTCAGGACGTGGCATCGGGAAGACCGTTGCGACCGGCAGCTTGTTCGCCAGGAATCCGCGCAGCTCAGCCGCCGTGTCCGGTCGTAGCGGTAGCGTCGCCGCTCTGCCGTTCTTCGCCGCAACGGCCTCGATCACCACGACCGGCTCGGATCCGTCCAGCTCGAAACTTGACCGCGTCAAACTTCGCAGCTCATTGGAGCGCAGGCCGGCTTCGACCGGCACACGGTAGAGCCAGTAGCGTTCCTCGCCAGTCATGCCGTACCGTTCGGGACCGCTTCGCGTCGCCGTCAGCAGGCGTAGCAATTCGTCGGGTTCGAGCGGTCGGCGTACGTGCTTTCGGTCCTTCTCCGCGTTCATCGCCGACAGGTGGGCGAGCGGATTCTCCAAAGCCCGGCGTTCCTTCACGAGCCAATTGGCAAGTCCCTTCACAGCAGCCAGGTAGTGATTCGAGGACTTAACGCTCAACGTGCCGTTCGCCCGTCTCTCGGCCAGGTAGCGAGAAACGACCACCGCGCTTAGGTCGGAGAGGAACGTCACCCCGGCGCCGTCCAGAATCGCGGTCACACGATTGACTGTCTTTTGGACGTATGCGGGGGTCGCGCCGGTGTCGTGCAGGGATTGCTCATAATCACCAAGGTGCTCGCGCGCCGGTTTTGACGATGCCACGGAGCGGGAATCGAGCAAACCCACCCGAGCGAGCTGGTCGCGTATCTTGGTCGGCAGACTCTCCAGCCATCGGACCATCGCGGCGTCGGGCTGCTCACCAGCCAGCCGGAGCGATACGAGCCGTTCCAGCTTGCGGCCCAGCTCTTGAGTTGCCCGCTTGTCACGGAATCCCGGAAGCCTGCGAACATCGCCCCGCGTGTCACGGATTTCGGCATACCAGGTCTGGGTCTTCTTCCGTGCCCCCGTCCGATCCCTGTAGCTCGACTGAAACACTCGCATGATTCACCTACCTTTGTTTCGCTCGCCGCACTGGGCGCAGCTCCAAATCCAAGACGTGGGCCAGCTTCGACGCCGTGCCCAACGTGATACTCCGGTCGCCACCGATGAAACGGTGAACGATCGCGTACGAAATACCCGCCCGCCGGGCCAGCTCAAACCGGGATAGCCCGCTTTCGGCAAACGCCGCCCGGAGCTGCCCTGCCAAATCCGTCGTGTCCGATTTCTTGCTCATACCCTAATGATATCACATCCGGCATACTGTGTCAAGGACGATATCAAGAATTCGCGTTATTATTCCCGCAAAGACCCGATTCACGCCCAAATCGAGGCCATAGAATGCCACTCCCGTTTGATTGGCATCCCATGGAAAAAACCGCGTTTTCGGGGTCGTTATCCATTGTATGCCAACCACCCGCTGGCACTCAATGACCAGCATCGGGCGCCGCATCTGGGAGCGACCAGACGAACCACCCGCCCTTGCCGTAACCTTGACGATCACTGCGAACGCAAAGGCACTTTTTCGCTCGCAGGGCAGTCCGCCACGAATGCCCCTCTGCCTCGGCGCTCTGTTTGATTTCCGCAACCGGCATTGTCCCGCGAGCCAGCAGACTAGCCAGCCATTCTTCGGCTTCGGCGAGTTCGGTCCGGCCCGGACCGTCACTCGCCAGCAGTGAATCAGCGTCCGTTTCCACCGGTTCAGGGAACCAGCGCAGCCGCCCGTCAACGATCTCAAACGCCAGTCCACTCGGTTTCTCGACCAGGTTGCACTTGAGTGGGACCATCACACGCCGCTTGTCGTCGTCCTGATTCTGGGCAATCAACCAAGCGAGCCGCGCGGCTGCGATGAATCCCACGCTGCCCATCGACCTGTACAGCGCCCGCGTCCCGGTGCCCTTGTTCAGGTGTGTAATCGCCAAGACCGCACACCGCGTTCGCTCTGCCATAGCGGCAAGCGGTGTGAGGATCTCACGAATGGCACTGTTGGAATTAGAATCGCGCCCGCCCAAATAGGCGCTAACCGGGTCGATGATTGCCAGTCTCGCCCCCACATCGACAATGCACCGCTCGAACGCGGGAAGGTCGATGTCGAGATTGATGTGAGCGGGTCCGCTGCTCTGCGCACGCTGGGCCGATTCAATCACGAAAATGCGGCTGACGTCAGCGCCCGCAAGGTCAAGACGCGGCCTGATCGTATCGGCGGCTCCATCCTCCGCGCTGAGAATCACCGTCGCGCCCGGCACAACCGGCGTATCACGATCATCCGGCCAGGGTGTGCCTCGTGATAAACGGGCTGCAACGTCCAAACTCACAAAGCTCTTGCCAGTCTCGGGATCGCCGGTCAACAGTGTGAGCTTGCCCGCGAGAATCCTGTTCGGCCACACCCATGATAGCCGCTCGGGCTGCACATCGCTCATGCGTTTGCGAATGAGAAACGGTCGGAATGCGTCCTGTTCAGTGGTCGCAGCACGCGACACTGGCGCGGACTCGGGCTCGGGGGCGAACGTATCGAGAATCGGGTCACTCATTGTTTGCCCCCTTATCTCGTAGATACCGTACGTGCCGGTGTCCGAGCATTCGGTCCATACACGTGCTACAGATGTCGTCGATCGCGAGCAGAGCGAGCCCGCCGCGATGATCGTCCGTCGTGTGGTCGCCGAGCTGGCGCCAGCCGCGCTGTCGAATCGCATAAATGCGGTCCAGTGGGTTCTTGGCGCGCAGTGGGCAGCTCTCAGGGAATTGAGACACCACGCGGCACCCGTGCAGCTTGCAGAGTGGAAACGGATCGGTGATAATCCCGTCAGCAGAGTTCTTTTCGTCTAGCCCGCGTCGCCGCCAAGCCCGCGGGCTTCTTTGTGCAATCATGCTCCAGCCCCCCGCATCGTTTCCCACTTGTCCCGAGCCGGGCACCCCGCACTCAACCAGCGTTCCAGCTCATTGCGTCGCCACCGAACCGAACGCGCGAGGCGCACCGAGGCAGGGAGTCTCCCGGAGCTGTGCAACTTCCAAATCTGCCGCTGCGACACTGACAGCACGGCCGCCACGTCCTTCACCGTGAGCAACTCCTTTTCTACAACTGCGACCATTTTTTGTGCCCTTTCGCTGCTGGGCCGCCCCATTGCGGCTCCTTCACCCTTTAGGCCACGAATGTTTAGGTTTTTGGTTCGTCGGTGCGTTCGGAGCGCGGAGATTGGAGGTTACGGGGTGCCCAGACGTGCAAAAACTCTCGCGTATCTACGTTTAGGTTTAGCGATGGGACCTAAACAGACCTAAACCCCTTTGCGCTGCCGTTGTGCTCGCCTACAGTTCTTGCCTGTGGGGCCGTAGTCGCTCTGCAGGCTGGTAACGTCGCGAAAATTGACAGAGCGCCCCCCGGCCGTGTTGAGTTCTTTTATTCTCTGCCTAATGCGACCGCGCATCTGAGAGATGGCTCCGGGCGTGACGTCGAAATGTCGTGCGGCTTCGGCTTGAGTGTGTCCATCGTTAAGGTAGTCAAGCACCATCTTCTGCCTCTTCGTCAGGCCTGCGTGCTTCGACTGCTTGCGCCGCCGGGGCCTGCGTTTTTTCTGCTTCTCGCTTCCGCTTTGGTCGGCCTTACCTGGACATACGCGCCAGACCTTAACGGGCTTGCCCAAACTCTGGTCGTCAGCTCGACAAATCTTGCCCCTGCGTTTCAAGTAGTTCAGCGTCTCGTGAACCACATCATCGGGAATCCCAGGAAACCGCTGCTGAAGCTCGTAAATGATGCCCGAGGTCGTGGCTCCTTCTTCTGGAAACGGGGAGTCGCTGCGATCGACCATTGCCTCCATCATCGCGCGCTCCTCAGGGTCCGAGAGTCCCTCTGCACGTTCACCACGCTGCTTGGCGCAGTTGGTCAAGAACTGCTCGATGACAGCGCGAACGTCACGGCGAGTCGGGCGCGATTCTCGATACTGGCGACGAGCACGCTGCGCTCGTTCGCTACACGCTCGAAAATCTTCGTCGTCCCAGAGCCAGCCGATAAACCGGTGGGTGGTCGCTGCCTTGCGAGTCTCGGAATTCGCGGGCCCTCGCTTACCGCTCTTGACGGTTTTCGACTTGGTCAAAGATGTGTGTTGCCTTGCGGGACGCTTCGATTTCTTCTTTGCCATGGTGCTTACCTTGCACCGGGCCGACCCGAACACATCGCCGGAAGGCAAGCGAAACCGGCGATGTGCCCGGGCCGCTTGGCGGTGGCCTCCCGCCGTCCCGGCGCTACCCAGAGTAGCACTGCACTCGTAGGGGTCAACCTTTGACACTTCGCGTCAGCGGTTCCGCAGGTGATAGGCTAAGGTCTTCAACTGGCGTGGTTTAGCCGCGTTTTTGGGAGGCAAGATATTCACTCGGGGGTCATCGGCCGATTTCGGGGCGTCTGCGGTTGGCGGCGAACGCTTGTCGTTTCGAGGCTGCGCACCACCCGGAGTGGCCGATCCAGTGAAGGTGAAGGTCCACGACTTCATGGATCCCGATCTGGGCAAGGCGATTCCGTACGGCGTGTATGACGTGGCCAAGAACTTGGGGTGTTGGAGCATCTCAGCTTGGGCCGATTCTACCGCCAACCGACGCGAAATCGTGGCTGCCCAGCGGCGATCGGGTCCACCCGCTCGCGGGTCGTGAACCCCGAGCGAGGCCCAAAGTCACCGCTCTTCCGGTCCGAATCTGGGCTTGTCGAATGGCCGTTGGTGCTGCATGATGTACACTTCCAAACGACGCAGCATGCGGCATGGCGTCTGGCGGTATCTCGCGGCGGGAGTAGTACGTGATGGCGAAGCGAGCGGCCAAGAAGTCGACCGGGCGGAAGAAGACAGCCAAGAAGCCCATCGAGTCCTACGACCACAAGGACAAGAAGCGGGCCAACAACCCGCCCGTCGGCTTGGTCACGCCCGACACCGATCCCGACAAGGGCAAGAGGCAGATCTACGAGTACGACCCGCACCTCGACCCGCAGCTCGTCTGGGCGGGTAAGGCCGAGCACACCAGCTTTGACGTGCCGACCGTTTCGCTCCACGTCCACGAGCGGATCGATCCACGAACGATCGTCGAAGCCGTCCGCAAACGCAACCGCCACCCTGTGATGCAGCAGCTATCGCTGTTTGAGACGGCCGACGAGAACCCGCCGCTGCGCGAGGCCATCGAGTTCTACAAGCACGCGCACAATTGGACCAACCGCATGATCGCGGGCGACTCGCTGCTGGTCATGAACTCCCTGCTGGAGAAGGAAGGCATGGCGGGCAAGGTGCAGATGGTCTACATCGACCCGCCCTACGGCATCCGCTACGGCAGCAACTTCCAGCCCTTCGTCAACAAGCGCGATGTCAAGGACGGCAAGGACGAAGACCTGACCCAAGAGCCGGAGATGATCCGGGCCTTCCGCGACACCTGGGAACTCGGCATCCACTCGTACCTGACCTACCTGCGCGATCGCCTGCTGCTTGCGCGGGAACTCCTGCACGAAAGTGGGTCGTGCTTTGTGCAGATCAGCGATGAGAACCTGCACCATGTTAAGGAACTCATGGATGAGGTACTCGGTGTCTCCAACTTCGTCGGCTTGGTGAGCTTCCAAACCGCACCGTACGCGACGGCCAGCACCTTGCCCGTCGTGCATGACTATCTTGTGTGGTACGCCAAAGAGCGTAGCCGCGTGAAGTACCGCCAGCTCTTTAAGTCGAAGGCAGAGATTGCGTCACTGGATTTGTATCGCCTGCTACTGTTGCCCGACGGCAAGACATATAGACCGCTCACGAGGGAGGAGACGGAGAGCGGTCTCGTGCCGGATGGATGGCGTAGGTATCGCCTCGTGTCACTCGTGTCACAGGGTGCTTCCAGCAAGCCAGAGCCGTTCATATACGAGGGCAAGGAGTATCTGCCTCCCGCCAATAGCCACTGGAAGGTCCCGCCCGACAAGCTCGCCCGGGTCGCTGCCAAAGGCCGTATTCAGGCAACGAAGAACTCGGTGCAGTTTAGGAGTTTCATCGACGACTTTCCGGTTTCGATGACGCACAACCTCTGGACCGATACCATCACGGGCAGCTTCACCGACCCTAAGAAGTATGTTGTCCAGACTAACGCCAAGGTCGTCGAGCGCTGCCTCCTTATGACCACTGATCCCGGCGACCTCGTACTCGATCCCACCTGTGGATCGGGAACAACTGCTTTCGCCGCTGAGCAATGGGGCCGCCGCTGGATTACCTGCGACACTTCGCGCGTGGCGACCGCCCTGGCGAAGCAACGGTTGATGACAGCGCTGTACAACTACTACGAGCTAGCCCACCCCGATGAGGGTGTGGGCAGTGGGTTTAACTATAGAACCGTTCCGCATGTGACGCTGAGGACAATTGCATACGACGATCCGCCTCAAACGGAGACGCTGTACGACCAGCCGTACGTCGACAACAAGAGGGCCCGCGTGTCCGGCCCGTTCACGGTCGAGGCGGTTCCGGCGCCGGCGGTACGGTCGCTTGCGGAAGTCGGTAGGGTGGGCACTGCCCACCAAGAAGACACCGCTGAGACAGGCGTGGTGGGCAATGCCCACCCTACGGCCGACGCATCCGTGGGTCGGTCCGGTGAGACCCTGCGCCAGGACGAGTGGCGGGACGAGCTGCTCAAGTGCGGCATCCGGGGCAAGAAGAAACAGCACATTCACTTCTCGCGTGTCGAGTCGCTACCCGGCACGCACTGGCTGCACGCCGACGCCGAGACCGCACCCTCACCCCAGCACTCTCCCTCGAAGGGAGAGGGAGCATTCGAGCCGGAGCGGGTGGTCGTCTCGTTCGGGCCGGAACATGCACCGCTCGAACAGCGGCAGGTCGAGCAGGCGCTGGAAGAGGCGCAGCTTCTCAAGCCCACACCGAAGATGGTCGTGTTCGCCTCGTTCCAGTTCGACCCGGAAGCGGCCAAGGACATCGACGAGACCAACTGGCCGGGGATCACGCTGCTCAAGGTGCAGATGAACACCGACCTGCTGACCGACGATCTGAAAAAGAAGCGCTCGAGCAACGAGTCGTTCTGGATGATCGGCCAGCCGGATGTGCAAGTAAGAAGGGACAAAGGGAAAGAGGGACGCGGGGACAAAGGAGAGGAACGATACGTGGTCGAGGTCCGGGGGTTCGACTACTACAACCCGATCGACGGCAAGATCGAAAGCGGTGACACGAGCAAGATCGCCATGTGGATGCTGGACACCGACTACGATGGCCGCAGCCTCTACCCGCGCCAGGTGTTCTTCCCGATGGCTGGCCCGAAGGATGGCTGGGCGCGGCTGGCGAAGAACCTCAAGGCCGAGATCGACGAGGAACTGATCGAAGCCTATCGCGGAACGATCTCGCTCCCCTTTGAGCCGGGCGAACACAAGCGCGTGGCCGTCAAGATCATCGACGACCGGGGCATCGAGAGCTTGAAGATTGTGGAGGTAGGGTGACCAGTTATCGGTATAGCGAAGCGGCCCGCCGTGGCGGGCCGATCGGCCCGGAGATGCTATCTCCGGGGAGGCAAAAAAGAAACGCTCCCTTTCGAGAGCGTCGGCCCGGAGATGCTATCTCCGGGGGGGTATACATTTGGTATAAGTATACTACATCTCGGGCAAATTGTCAAGCCCCTTGAGGGACGACCGTCATGACAACCACGCCCCACGAGCGGGTCATCGCCTATATTGACGGATTCAACCTGTACTTTGGCCTGCGAGAAAGCAAGCTCCGGCGGTACTACTGGCTGAACCTCCGGGCGTTGGCGGAGAACCTGCTCCGAACGGGACAGCATCTTGTCTTCACGAAGTATTTTACGGCACGGATATCCGGGGCTTGGGCGGGCGACGCGCCTGATCGTGCCGAGTATCTGAACGCCGAGCGTAAACGGCAGTCGGACTTTCTGGAGGCGCTGGACACGCTGGCGGACTTCAAGCGGTACGAGGGCCATTTTCTCGGCAAGGCCATCAAGTGCCGAGAGTGCAGTGCGTCGTGGCGAACCCATGAGGAGAAGATGACGGACGTGCAGATCGCGACCGAAATGCTGACCGACGCCTTCAAGGATCGGTTCGACACGGCGTTGCTCCTGTCCGCCGACAGCGACCTCGTCCCGCCGACGCTCGCCGTACAGCGGATGTTTCCCGAGAAGCGCATCGTCGTGGCGTTTCCGCCGTCAAGACGGTCTGTCGAACTGGAACGAGCGGCGAGCGCATCGTTTCCCATTGGCCGTCGAAAGCTCGCGCTTAGCCAATTCCCGGATGAAGTAAAGTAACCAGACGGCTATGTGTTGCGGCGACCCGCGAATTGGCGCTGAGCAACGAAAGAACATCTAAAGGTTATGGCCAAAAAGACAGTCCAAATCCCGCAGCTCATCATCAACTCCCCGTGCGAGGAGCCGTCGACGTACTGGAGCTACGACCGGGAAGTCCGCATGTTCGAGCGGAAGGACGGGCGGAGGCCGGCCGGGTATGTCGTAGCGACGCCCGGCTCCAAGGCGTTCGACGACCCCGGCGTGTTCGTCGAGCTGCCGCTGGTCAACCAGATTCGCCCGCGTGTGGATGCCTGGCGCGAGGCCGGGTACGCGGGCGTCTCGGGAATCACCAAGCGGCTGCTGGAACACTGGCGCGACCCGGAAGAGCGTCTGGATCGACGGTTCTTCTTCTGCCAGCTTGAGGCCATCGAGACGCTGATCTGGCTGACCGAGGCGTCGCCTGCCGAGCGTCAGGGTCTCGACATCCCGGGCGACGGCGGAGTCTTCCGCCGCCTCTGCTCCAAGATGGCTACCGGGAGCGGCAAGACGATTGTCATGGCCATGCTGATCGCGTGGCAGGTGCTGAACAAGGTCACGTACCCCCAGGACAAGCGGTTCTCGAAGAGCATCTTTGTGGTTGCGCCCGGCCTGACGGTACGGAGCAGGTTGCAGGTGCTGCTGCCGGATCACCCCGGGAACTACTACGACGAATTCAACGTCGTCCCGGCTGGGCTGGTCGAGAAGCTGCGTCTGGGCAGCATCCGCGTCCGCAACTGGCATGTGCTTAACTGGGAGACCGACGAGCAGATTGCCAAGAAGCGGAGCGTGGACAAGCGCCCCAAATCGACACGCCATCCAGAAGAAACCTGACACGCGGGTTGCAAAGGATGGAAACACCGTGTATACTATGGTGTAGAAATGGTAATGCGTGTGACCACCGATCATAATCTAATATCGTCGAGTATTTCGGCCTGCCGATCCTTGAGTAAGGAAGGCTCCCATTGGGCGGCAGGTTCAGAGAGCATCGGTTCGGTACTTCCCCCTAGTTCATAGCAAGGGTCCGCGTTCTACCAGGTAGTTTGATTTACGTGTGCCGGAGGATATCACTCCCCGGCCCTTCCCCGCGCGGGTCAGGCGACCTCATCAGGATCTGTCTATACAGATTCCGGGAGGTTGTCTGCCTGTGTGCGGCCCTCCCGGAGTAGTCTCTGTGACCCGGGAGGTGAATATGTTCCAGGATGGATTAGCGTGGCTGCAGGGTGCAGCCAAGACGCTCTTGGAGAGGACTCGCAACCCTTACAAG
>JBARRC010000573.1:0-9331 GCA_049644045.1 Phycisphaerae bacterium | reverse complement strand
GAACGTTTACAGGGGCGTCTTCACCTCACACCCGGCCAATACCGACTACGACGGCGTGTCGGACGCGGCGGACGTTCTTGCGATCATCGACTACATCAACGGTGTGGATACCCCGCCTTGGGATATCCAGTACAGCGCCGACTGCGATCATTCGGGCGTGATCGGCCCGGCTGACATCCTGTGCGTGATCGACCTGCTCAACGGGGCCGATCTGTATGATCCGTGGCTCGATGCGCTCCTGCCGGAGTGTGACGGCTGTTGCCCGTAGGCCGCATGCACGGGGTGCTGTAGGGTACCTGGGGACTTTAGTAGCATGGGTGCGCCGGAGGCCAGAACTCCTGACATGAGTAATGCATGGAATGTCGGCATTGGGAGCAGGTCAGGAGTTCTGTGGCATGGGGTTTCCCTCAGTGTCACTAGCCTCGGCGGATTGTCCGGTGCGGCGCTGTTTCACCGGTCGCTTGCGCTCCCGGCTCGGATCCGCGACCGCTCCCTCACGGTCGCGGTTCGGTCTTCAGCTTGCCCCGTGTACTGATGGAAGGATGGAATCGACCGTCCGGCAGAATGCGTCTGGTTCCTCGAGCATCATCAGATGACCGGCGTGGGCGATCTCGGTGTACGATCGGGCCGCGCTGCGCACGAAGTCGGGTATGTCCCAGTCCTTGGCTGATCGCTCGCCGGCAATCAAATGGATCGGCACGCCTCGCTCGACAACCCGGCGCACCGCGTCGAGATAGGCGGGGACGCACGTTTCCTCGATCAGTGCCTTTGACATGGCATAGATCGTAGCGGCTGGTTGATGTTCGAGGATGCTCGTCACGCATTCGATGCGTTTTTCGCTCGGCTCAATGCCCCAATCGGCCGCACACTTGTGGATATCCTGCTGCATTGCGCGATATTGTCTCGACCATTCCGCCAACGGCCTGGCAATGATCCGGCTCGACCAGAACGCGTCTTTCAACGTGAAGTTTCCCTCGACGTTGATGATGCCGGTCACCAGCTCCGGCCGCTGATCCGCCATCAGCATCACCACCGCTCCGCCCATGCTATGCCCCAACAGCCAGAGTGGCCCATCGGACAGGGAAGCCGCGCGCGACGCGACATGCTCCGCCTGACTCTGGAGCGTCAACCGATCCTGCGCGGCATCTCGAAAGACGCCATAACCGAGCAGGTCGAGCGTCTCGACCCTGGCATGCGCAATCCGCCCGGCTGGATCAAAGTAGTCCAGCGACCCGGCCAGGCCGTGAACCATCAGCAGCGTCGGTTTAGGCATTTGACACATCCGGCGTTCCCCACGGACAAGCTGGCATTCGGGCATACCGGTGACTTTTGCGATTCTATGGCGGGACGCCGCCCACGGTTGCTCCAACACCAATCCCATTCGACCCTGAATGGGTCGCATAGCCATCCCGTCGCACACAATAGACGACCCCTTCAGGGTCGGGTGGCTCGGTGGCGACGCCGTCCGGGGGCGGCGCTGCGCTTGCCCCCGGCTATTATAGAGCAGGCCTTCAGCCTGCGACCCCATCCGCGGATTCTGTCATGCACCCGGTGCCAGAAGTTGCCTGCACCCACTCTTTGGGGGTGTCGGCCCCCGCGAAGAATAGCCGGGATGCCCCACGTTTTCAAAGGCGGGGTGATCGAGGACAACCATGTCGACATGCGATAGACTCCCTGGCATGACCTCGAAGCATGAAGCCGTCCCGTCTCTTCCCTTTTTGACCGTCGATCTGCCCGGCGTGGGTGGTGCCATCAAGCGTTACGACGAGGACTTCATCGTTGAGGAAATCCCGCTCTATCCGGCCAACGGGAAAGGGACTCATACGTATTTCGTGATCGAAAAGCGGGGTCTCACGACGCTGGCTGCGATCCGACAGATCGCCCGTTCGCTGGGTCGAAACCCCCGCGACATCGGATACGCCGGCCTCAAGGACGCCCACGGCATCACACAGCAGAGACTGAGCCTCGAACACGTGGATCCCGCAGTCATCGAATCGCTTGAGCTGGGCCGTATCCGTGTGCTATCGGTGACCCGTCACGGCAACAAGATCAAGCTCGGGCACCTCACCGGCAACCGCTTCACCATCAAAGTCCGCGACACGGTCGAGTCACCGCTGGGGCCGGCCGAACCGATCATGGACGTGCTCCTATCGCGCGGCGTTCCCAACTACTTCGGCCCGCAACGCTTCGGTGCCCGCGGCGACAACGCCCTCATCGGGCGGGCGGTTCTTCTTGATAACTACGACGATGCGATTGCGCTGATCCTCGGCCGGCCCGGCCCCGGCGATCACGGCAAGGTCCGCGAAGCGCGCGAACTGTTCGACGCCGGTGACCTGGAAGCGTCGGCCGCTGCCTGGTCTCGCACCTTTCCCGAGCAAGCGCGAATCTGTCGGGCGTTGTTCAAAACGGATGGAGATGCCCGCAAGGCATGGCGGGCCGTCCATCATACACTGCGAAAGCTCTATGTTTCCGCATTTCAGAGCGAGCTGTTTAACCAGGTCTTGGTTCGACGTATCGACGCCATCGACCGGCTAATGACCGGCGACATTGCCTGGAAGCACCGCAACGGTGCCTGCTTTCGGGTCGAGGATGCTTCCAAGGAACAGCCCCGCTGCGACGTGTTTGAAATATCTCCGACCGGCCCATTGTTCGGCCGCCGTATGACTGAAGCACACGACGCCCCCGGTCAGCTCGAAGCGGAAATCCTGGCCGACTCGGGTCTTGGCAGAACTCAGGTATGCGCGAAGAAAGGCACCAAGCTCGATGGGGCACGCCGGCCACTACGTGTTCCGCTCCTTGATCCGGACGTCGACGCCGGGGAGGACAACCATGGTCGCTATCTTCGCCTCACATTCGCCCTGGCGCCAGGTGCCTACGCCACCAACGTGACACGCGAAATCATGGGCAGTCAAGGCAGATCCCGCCCTGGTAATGGCACGCCTCCCTCGGATAGTTGGGAATGGTGATACCCGAGCTGGGGAAGTAACAATCACACGGCTCGCATTCATCTGGAACGTCGCTCGGCTGGCAGTCTTCACTCGTTCCCGATGCGATGTCGCACTCATCCGGAACGTTGTTCGGCTGGCAGTCTTCACTCGTTCCCCACGCGATGTCGCAGTCATCCGGAATGCCGTTGGGCTGACAATCTGTATCGCACTCATCCGGTATCCCGTTCGAGTTGCAGTCCTCGCTGGTACCGGCAGCCACATCGCAGGCGTCCAGCACACCGTTTCCGTTGCAGTCGTCCACGTAGGGTATGCCCCTGAACGCATCCACGGTACCCGCGATATCGTTGAAGTCGACGGTATAATCCGGAACATTGGGGAGGAGGTCGGGCCAATCTACCGGTGGGGCCCAGGGAAGGTGCCTGAACGTGTCCACGGCTGCGGTGATGTCGTCGAAATTTGCGTCGCCGTCCGACGGCATCCAAGCACCCTCGTAGAATTCACCGACGACGTCGCCCCATATCGGGGTCGTCACAACCGTGGCATCGGACAGATCCGGCACTTCAGCCGTACCGCAATCGGTGCGAACGCCGTACGTTCCACTCGGAACAATTACAGCCCCCCGAACATACAGCGTCCCCCACTCTTCGGGCATGAGGAATACCGGTTCATCGAGCAGCCGGCCCACTCCCAGGTGCGCCAATGCCGGTTCAAAATCGACGTACTTGGTGCACAACGGCTCCTCGGGATCCTGGCTCACGAAGATCGCGACCGGCGTTGGGTGGGGTGGGGGCGTGATTTCCAAATACCGAGGCCCCCGAGCCACCACCGTGGGTGCCTCGCACTGGCCTGCCGCGATGTTGTCATGCACTGTGGCGACCAGCAGAAACAAGACTCCCGCAGATACGAACACACGTGTTATAGGCTGGGTAATTGCCATGACAAACGCTCCCCAAAATGACTGACGTGCCCCGAAACCCCGACGCCCCACACAAGCTCGATTGACGATCCGGCCGGATCGAGATCCAACCCTTACAGTCCCTTACCTTACCTATCGTCGACGGCGCTCTTCCTTTATTCGGACTGATAGGCGTCCGTAGACTCGAATAGGATTCCCGCCGCCTCCGCACAGCCGCTATAGGCAGCATAACCGATTTCGCAGCGAAATGTAAGGCCTAAACCCCGATTCTTGCCACCATCCTTGAATTCACCGCCTTTCGGGGTTAGGCTGTCGTGTGCGAGGGCGGGCGCGACCGCATATTAAGAGGGTGTTTAAGAGTTCCCGCTACGGTTTGCTCGGCTCCTGTTGCTGCAAGACTTGGCCATCTGGATAAGGCGTTCATGTCATGAGAGGTAATGGATGAGCAGAATGGAAGAGCTTGAAATACTGAAGGCGGCGCTCGCTGTCGCGGTGGCTGATGGGCAGCTCCGGCGATCCGAGATGGGCGTCGTGAAGGGACTCGCCGCACGTCTCGGCGTAGGGCAGGCATCGTTCGAGGCCATGGTCGAAGCGGCTGAGCAAGACGAATCCATCACCGACAACATCCTGATTCAATCAAAGGAGCGTGCGCGCTCGGCGCTCGAATTGCTTGTGGCTCAGGCCCGCATCGACGGCGAAATCAGCGAGCGGGAGCGCAACGTGCTCGTGCGCATTGCCTTTTCGCTCAACATCACCGGTGACGAATTCCAAGCAATCTATCAGGCGGGTGTCGAGCGGGCCGACGAGATCCGCAAGTCACGAAAAGGGTCCTCGTAGTGTGCGCCGGATACCATCCTAGTGATGAACTCGTACCAGTGCCAACCCGTGTCGGGGCAGGTTGATGCCACGGTGACTCTGCCCGGGTCGAAGAGCATCACGAACCGGGCGTTGATCGCGGCAGCGTTGGCGGATGGCCATAGTCTGCTGACCGGGGTCCTGCTGGCGGAAGATACCCGCCTGATGGTCGATGCGCTCCGCGCGCTCGGCATCGCCATCGCCATTGATGAAAACGATTGTGTAGCGGAGGTCACCGGGTGCCGGGGGCACGTCCCGGCTGTCGAGGCGGGGCTTTTCTGCGGCAACGCCGGGACAGTGATGCGATTCTGCACCGCGCTTGTCGCGCTGGGCCACGGGCGGTTTCAGCTCGACGGCGTTGAGCGGATGCGCCGGCGCCCGATCGGCGGGCTGGTCAAGGTGCTGCAAGCACTCGGCAGCGGTGTCGAGTACCTTGGTGAAGAAGGGTATCCGCCGTTGGTCGTGCGCGCGAAGGGACTGGGTGGCGGGCATGTGTCGTTCGAGTCACCCGAGTCGAGCCAACTCGTCAGTGCACTGCTCTTGGCAGCGCCCTACGCCCACGCCGACGTACTCATCGAGGTGCCGGGCGCTTTGCCAAGTGTGCCGTACCTGAAGCTGACCACCCAAGTCATGGACCGGTTCGGTGTCGCGGTGCTCGAGCAGTACGATGCGGCGAGCACGAAGTTCATCGTCGAAGCTCCACAACGGTATCAGGGAACCACGCTCGCAATCGAACCGGACGCTTCCAACGCGAGCTATTTTCTTGCAGCCCCAGCCGTCGCGGGCGGGCGAGTCACCGTGGAGCGGCTGGGCACTGAGAGCATCCAAGGCGACGCTCGTTTCGTCGACGTGCTGGAACGGATGGGGTGTCGGATCGAGCGTCGTCCGGCACAAACGACCGTTTGGGGTCCGGTTGCGGGCGAGCGGCTTCGCGGCCTGGACGTCGATCTCAACGACATGCCCGACACGGTTCAGACACTCGCAGTGCTAGCGCTGTTCGCTGATGGCCCGACGGTGATTCGCAACGTTGCGAATCTGCGCGTCAAGGAGACCGATCGCCTCGCGTCGCTGAACCTGGAGCTGACAAAACTCGGGGCGAGGGTCGAGGAGCGGGCCGACGGCCTGCGAATCCACCCGCCCGAGCGAATCACCCCAGCGGTGATCGACACCTACAACGATCACCGCATGGCCATGAGCTTTGCCCTGGTGGGGCTCCGGTCGCCGGGCATCGTGATCCGTAACCCCGAGTGTTGCGGCAAGACGTTCCCCGACTTCTTCGAGCGCTTTGAGCGGTTGGCGACGGAACGCCTGTGAGCCGTCGCCGCTGAGCGCCGTCACTCGCGAATGCCTTCTCTCGTATCACTGCTGAAAACGGCGGTGTGCCCGGCGACTCACCGTTACCGGTCTCCTCAAGTTAGATTTCGGCATTCCCCGATAAATGAGACGGGCGCATTGTGGTGCGCGCGTCAGATGCGAGGGCGGTATCGGTGGCTGACGTACTTGATCAAAGCGAAGTTGATGCGTTACTCGCAGCCATCGAGGCCGGCGGCGTCGAGAGCGCCGCTGAGCAGGTGGGTAGCCGGGCGTCGCGGAGCAGCAAGGACGTCCACAGCTATGACTTCAAACGCCCCGAGCGTGTCAGCAAAGAGCAGATGCGCGCCTTGGAAGGGATCCACGACTCCTTCGCACGGAACTTCGGCGCGTCGCTCTCCGGCTTCCTGCGAACAATCGTGGAGGTTCGGGTGGCCACGGCGGAGCAGCTCACCTACAGCGAGTTCATCCACTCCCTGCCCAACCCGACGAACTTCAACCTGTTGACCGCCGAACCGCTTGAAGGGCAGATGTGCCTGGAGATCAGCCCGTTGATCATCTACCCGATCATCGATCGGCTGCTCGGCGGCTCCAGCACGGAGCTGTTCATTCCGCAGCGACCCTTGACAATGATTGAACAGCGGCTGGTGGGCCGCATTACGGATCGGGCGTTGATAAACCTCACGGACTCCTGGTCAGAGCTTGTTGAGGTCAAGTTTCGGATCGCTGAAGTCGAGAGCAACCCGCACCTTGTGCAGATCGTGGCTCCGAACGAAGTCGTCGTCGTGCTCGGTTTCGAGATCAAGTTGGGTAGTCGCTCGGGGACGATGAGCCTCTGCATTCCGTTCAACGTGATCGAACCGGTCATGGGCAAGCTCCTGTCCCAGGGCTGGCTCGCCTATCAGCGTCAAACGGCCCCGGAAGACAAGAGCGAGGAAATCGCCTGCGGGCTCGGGGTCACGTCCGTCACACTTATTGCCTATCTCGCCGAAACGACGATCACCATGAACGAGCTGTTGACCCTCCAGCCCGGCGACATCCTTCAAACAACCAAACCGGTCGACACGGAGATCGTTCTTCAGGTGGAGGGTGAAAACAAGTACGCGGGGAAGATCGGCCGGCACAAGGAAAACTTGGCCGCGAAAATCACGAGGCGCGCCGAGGTGGAAGAGCCGCTTTGAGACCATCAGGGTCCTTGGCAAAGCGCCGGGTGGCATGCTCGGCGCAGGCGAGCATGATCTCATGTTGAGCATGTCCGCGCTTCGCCCGGACATGCCACCCGACGCTTCACCCGGATATGCCACGCAGCGCTCTTCGTCTGTCAACCACCGCGTGGGGCGCGTCTCCTCCTGGCAATCAT
Source organism: Phycisphaerae bacterium (assembly GCA_049644045.1). Classification (GTDB taxonomy): domain Bacteria; phylum Planctomycetota; class Phycisphaerae; order UBA1845; family UBA1845. The sequence continues at coordinate 1,941 of JBARRC010000573.1, read as the reverse complement.
CGCGCGGTGCGTCCCGTCATCCTGCGTCTCATCGAAGAAGACGCTATCGCGGCGTGGGTAAAACGACTTCCGTATAGCCTCACGTAAGCTTCTCACTGAGCCAGCGCTCAGCGTGAGGCGCTGCACGACCTCCTCGTTGAACCACACGCCCGCAATCCGGCGCTCCAACACGTAGGCAATCGCCAACGCCTGTTGCTGTTGTGGAATCCTGAACTGACCGGGGTCGAGCGCCATGTCGCGTAGTAGAGGAACGACTTCGTCCACCATATGGCACAGCGTATATTGTGTTAAGACGAGGATTCGCCCGTCCGCGGTTGTCTGGGACATCAGCTTTTTCGCAACTGCCGACCGAACCCGCCCGATGTCTCCAATAGTCGAGCTGAATGAAAACCAATGGTGTTGCCCTGATCGAGCGGTCGATTCGTTGAGTTGCTGCACTTCTTTGGAGTCCAGAAGTCCTTTCGCCTCGATCTCGATGGTTCGGCCCTCAACGCTTACGTGAAATTCGGGTCGGGTTTGATCTCGACGGACGCGCGGGAAGGTGATGGCGTTCGCGCCGAAGGTATCCGCGAAGCCACGTGCCAGAAGAAGCTCCTCCTCGGCAGATAAGCACCCGTCACCACGCATACGTTGAACGAAGTGGTTCCGCTCGCCTTCGTCGAATTTGGGGAACAGGATCGCCAGCCCTTGCTCCAAACGGTCTTGATAATCCTCGGGGTGCATGAACTCCTGGTCCGGCTTGGCATAGCTGTTTGGAAAAGACAGGTCGGCCCTCGATTGGGCGTTTAAAGTCCTCTCACGGAACTCTCTCCGCCATCGTCTATCGAACACAGCGGCTAGGTTCGGTCTCTCTGCTAGCGCCGCATCAGATTCGTCGAACATCTTCTCCACGTATTTGCGACACTCTGGGTCCAAACCCATGACTCACCTCGTTAGTTCTAGCAGTATCGGGTCCAGGAGACTTTTCTCCAAAGAAATCAGCGTGACGGTTGCCCTGCGGGCACGATTCCCTCGCCCGGGTGGCATGTCCGGATTATGGGCGGACATGCTTACGTCCACCATTAAGGTGCATAACCGGGAGCGTATCGTCCAGGGCAAGCGGAACGTTACGCTTCCCCTCGTACCCGGCGGCGCTCGACCAGTCCCAGCCCGTGCTGCAATCCGCTAACCCGCGCCGAACCGGGTTGTCGTGGATGTACTGGATAGCCTCGTACAACGTCGACTCCTTCGTGATGTTGCGATCGTAGCCGCCGCCCCGCTGCCAAAAACGAACGGCCACACGCCCGTTCGGCTGGCGATCGGTCAGCTTCGCGATCCATGGCGAGTGATTCGCCCGCAGATAATTCAGCGCGGCTCTTGCCACCGGCCATTTGATCGCCGTCAAAATCCTGCTGATGCTGTACACACTTTCACGTGGAAAGATCAACAAGTGGACGTGCTCCGGCATGATGACATAAGCCCACACGTCGAAGGCGTAACGTGCCCGAGCACGGTCGATCGCATCGACCAGCCACCACCTGGTTCGATCCTTCGACAGCAGTTTGAAACCCCGAAAACACGTGAAGGTTAGCTCGTGCGCATGACCGGGAACGTTGTAACGCCTGCAACGCTTGTATTTGGTGATCGTCGGAGGAGCCATCGCGCGAGAATTGTCGGCCACATTACGGACAAGGTCAAGCTGTTCCTGGGACAAGCATGTCCGCCTATCGCCGGACATGCCACCCAACATGTCCGCGCTTCGCCCGGACATGCCACCCGACACCCAAGCGGACAGACAAGTGGCATGCTCGGCGCAGGCGAGCATGATGTCACGTTGATCATGTCCGTGCTTTGCCAGGATGTGCCACCCATCCGTCGGGATCCTTGGCGAAGCGTCGGGCGGTTTCCGGGGAAATCTTCCCCTCCGTCGCTAACCGCTGAAGATCCTCGTCGAGTGTCAGC
>JBARRC010000572.1:0-4159 GCA_049644045.1 Phycisphaerae bacterium | reverse complement strand
GTGCTAACGCTCGAAAACCAGACATTGATCCCCACGTGGCATCTCGATAATCTACTCCGACCTTGCTCGCTCGATGCGATTAAGGGCGCAACGCGGCCCGCGCGGGTTCGGTACGTGCTTAATAACTCCGCGGGCTTCGGTGGGTATAACGCCAGTATAATCCTCGCGGCTGTCTGACACAGATAGGAATGAACAATGAACCCTGACCCGAGCGACGTGGTCGTCACCGGCGTGGGGCCGGTCACCTGCACCGGCGTTGGCCGTGAGGCGTTCTGGGCCTCGCTGGTGCAAAGCCGATCGAACGTCCAGACGCGCGCACTCCAGGTCGACCTGGGCCGGTTCGCTGAGCTGCCGATCGCGGCGATGCCTGCAGAGGCGGATGTACTCGGCCTCGACGTCCACACGGCGTTCCTCAACGGGCAGGAATGTGAGGGCTACCGGGATTTGGGTTATGCGCTCCTGGCGATCGAGCTGGCATTGGCTGACGCCGGGCTCGAGTACGACCGCGACAAAAATACGATCGGCGCGATCCAAGTGTTCGAAGCCCCGGGGGTGGAACGTACGGTCAGCCGGCTCTTCCAACTCCTCACAGAACCGATGCCCACCGATGGGCCGCCGCAGGTTTATGAGCTGCTTGCACCCTATTTCTACGCCATGCAGCCTTTTTTGTACGTCCATCTGGTGGGCAAGGCCTTTGGGCTGAGAGGGTACTCTACAAGCATCCACAACGCCTGCTCATCCGGGGCGTTTGCCATCGAGGTGGCGGCTCAGCGGATCCGCTCGGGAGAGGCTGACGCCATGATCGTCGTGGGCGGTGAGGCCTTCGACACGGCCGTGCGACTGGAGTGGTTCCGTCGCCTGGAGCTATATGCCCAGACCACACGGATGTGCCCCTTCGACACCGAGTCGTCAGGGTTTTACGTTGGTGAAGGCGCGGGGGCGATCATTTTGGAATCCGCGACGCACGCGGCCCGGCGCGGCGTCTCACCCTACGCTCGATACCTGGGCGGTGCGTTTACTCACCAGGGGTGGAAGCAGGTGATTCCCGATGTCCGGTCAGCCCGTCTTCGTGACGTGATTGTTGAGGCCATGGCGAATACCGGTCTTGCGGCGAGCGAACTGGACCTCATTGTCCCGCACGGGGCAAGTACGCAACTGGGGGACGGCTACGAGGCGTTATGTCTCACCGAGGCTATAAAGGGGCAGGGTGGTAATGCGATAGCCACAGCGTTCAAACCCTACGTTGGCCACATGCTTGCCGCCAGTGGGATCATTGAGGCGATCTGTGCTCTGCTGGCAATCAAGCATCAATCGGTCCCGGCCACGCTCAACACCCAGCCCGATCATATGCAGCTTCCGGTGCCGTTGGCCACGAGCCCTGTCGAGCGACCGGTCAGGACAGTGCTAAAGCTTTCCACGGGATTCACCGGCCACGACGCGGCTTCGATCTTCCGTGCGGTTTGATCAACGCCGGGACTCCGTGTAGCGCCACCTGGCGTTGGCGGCGCCTGGCGAGCCGCAGGCTTTAGCCTGCGCGGATGTTCGCCCGGCCTGAAGACCGCGGTTTGCTTGATGGCGTCACCCACAAGGGATGACGCTATATAAGGTCACGTCGTTCGACCCGGCATGGTGAACGATGCGGGCTATGGGATCGTGAGTTCGAGTACGCTTCGATGGGCGCCGTCGGCGTCAGCAAAGATTGCCGCAGGTATATCACCATCCGCCCTTGGCAACCCGTCGAATTCGATCCGCCCAACGGAAACGGAACTCGGGTCGGAACAGTCAATCAAGGGGACGTCGCGATGCTCAGCGGCCCCCATTGCCGCGGCGACGGCGGCTGCGCCACCGGCGCCGATGCATCGCCCGATCCAATGCTCGATGAAGATCGCGTTCTCAAGCCGAAAACCGGCGACGGAAACGATCGTCGACCCGCGTGACGGCGAGCCGCGGGCTTCAGCCCGCGCGGATTCACCGTCCAATTCTGACCCGCGGGTTTCAGCCCGCGCGGATTCACCGTCCAATCCTGACCCCCGGGCTTCAGCCCGCGCGGAGTTACCGGGTGATGACGGCGCCGCGGCACCCGGGTTCACATGGTCCCAGCGCGTCACGGTCGCCAGGGGTTGGACCCCGCGCGCCGCCGCGTGATTGGGTCGCTCGAGCACCAACAAACACGCACCCTCGCTGAGCACCACGCCCGGTTCGCTGAGACCCTCCGCCAGCGCCTCTGACAGCCGCTCCGTCCCACCGGCGAAAACGACATCCGCCTTGCCGGCGGTCATAAGTGCGCACGCCTCGATGATGGCATCCAACCCCGAAGCCAAGCCTGTAGCGAGTGTGACATTGGGGCCGCGGATGTCATAGGTGCGCGCCAGCGCACCGGCAATATAGTTCCCGACCGTCTGTGGAAAATGAATCGGGCTGACGAAGCGTGGCGACTGCTGGCGAACCTCGTTCGCAAAGTCGATCATTCCCGACTGCCCGGCGAGTCCGCAGCCGAGGACCAGGCCGAGTCGCTCGGTGTTGAGGGATTCGGCTTGCAGCCCGGCCTGCTGACGAGCATGCTCCCAGGCGGCCGCCGTGATCCACGCGCCTTTATCGAGCTTGATTTCCTTCGATAGACCGGGGTAATCGCCAAGCATGTCATCAGGCACTGCCCAGTACAAGTCATCACCGTGCGAGCCGCTGGTTTCAGCCCGGGGTGATGACCGTGCGGGCTGAAGCCCGCGGCTCGTCTCCGCCGCCGTGAGTACGTCGGCGACTGAACCGGCGGAGAAAGGCGTCACCCATCCGCAGCCGGTGACGACGATCGCATTATTGCCCGACGTTGTCATGACAATCCATACCCCTTGGTTTTCCAGGCGCTGTCGCCTCCTACAAACCCCTCGCGTCCTCAATCTAGTGCTCTGTCAAACCCGGATTGATGAGTGGCATGCCCAAGCCCGTCGAAGACGGGCGCCGGCATGTCGGATGCCGCAAGCAAGCTCATCGAGACTCATGGCGGCGCTGCGCTTGGCCATGCCACCCACCGCTCGCGCCCTCAATCTAGCACCCGTGCAACCGCGTTTGTCAAGCGATGTGTACGAAGAATCGCAAGCACAAGGTCCGGCAGCCCTTGGCTATCAGTTGTCAGTCAGTGTTTACAACTGACAACTGATAACTGATAACTGATTACTTGCGGATGATGAACAAGCGCTGATGACTTCGGTCGTATCGGCGTCAGAGGTGGTGTACAACACGGCCATGTGGATCGACGACACGCTGGTGTGGGTGCCCGTGGGGCCTTGACACGGGTTCGCCGGGCCTCAAGGGTAACTGGCGTGTCACGGATGGTGCTGTTCGGCAGGAGGGGCAAAAAGTTGAAACCGTCCGTCCCCTTCGGCGTCAAAGAGCGTGGTGGTCGCGTTCGTCTGAAGGATTGAAGGAACCCGTAAACAAAGGAATCACGTTATGACATATTTAGAAGTCCGTCGTACGGTTTGCGTCGCTTCACGTCCGTGGGGTTCTCGCCGTGCCGACGCCGTCCAGCATCCGCGCGGGCTAAAGCCCGCGGCTCGGGATTCAGTTGCATGTCCGTGCGGGGACCGACCCCCCTCAGTCCCCCCTTGTAAAGGGGGGAAGCTGAAGCTCAAGCCCGCGGCTCGGGTGGGCGTTGCGCTCTGTCTTTGTGTCGTCGGTGTCGGGTCGAATGCTCTGGCAGTCGAGGAGGGCGCGTCCACCGCGTTGACGATCTACAGCACGGCTCAGCCAGGCGCGATTCCGCCGGAGCTATATCGGCCAATAGCGGGATTAGGCGGGGGCGACCCGCATTGGGCCGGCCGCATCCCGGGCTATGCGATCGTCAAGCAGGAGCGGCCTTTCACCCTCGAAAGGGGGCGCAGTACCATACGGTTCACCGACGTGGCCGCCCAGATCGACCCGACCACGGTATCGTTCGTCTCGCTGACCGACCCGGAAGGCACGCACGTGCTCGAGCAAAACTACGAGTTCGACCTGGTCAGCACGGAGAAACTCATGCGGCGGTTCCTGGACAAGCAGATCACCGTCGAGCAGGTTCAGGGCGACAAGCTCGCGACATTTACCGGGAAGCTGCTGAGCACGGCCGGTGGACTGGTTCTTCAGGACTCTGCCGGGGGTGTGCAGGTGATCAGCGGCTACTCGA
>JBARRC010000571.1:0-4735 GCA_049644045.1 Phycisphaerae bacterium | reverse complement strand
AGGCTGGAAAGCCTGTCCCACATACTCCCTCAACAGTATGATCGGGGCTTGCCTGCTCGCCGTCGTCAGATTATGGTCAGGGCCGCGGTCTGGAAACGGTGCATGAGCGACAAGGCAATGATCCATTGCACCGCTTGGCTGATCATTGCGCCTGGGAGGACTCGAACCTCCAACCTACTGGTTCGAAGCCAGCCACTCTATCCGATTGAGCTACAGGCGCTTGGGCAGACGCCGTGATTGATTGACGGATCTGCCGGCTGGTAGTGGCTGCATTATAATACCGGACCGGAGCTGGTCTAGTGGACCGGTTGTCATAACGGTGGTTTCGTGTTAGGTACTGTCAACGTGGCTGAACCCAAAGACGTGACTGTGGAAAAACCCGAGGAGCCGACCGGTCAGAAGGACGGCGTGGGCTCCGTGGACAACCCCAGCGGGGCAGTCCAAGCCCCAAAAGCGGCGACGCAACCCACCACCGGAAGAAAGCCCCTGGGTGCGAAGGAACCGATCCCGTTTCTATGGAAACTGGTCGGGAGTTCCTTCGGCGTCGCCCTCACCCTGTTCAAAGCTACCGAGCGTGAAGAGGTGGAGGCCCAACTCGAACGCGTTCACAGGGAAGGTTACTACGGCGACCTGCGGATTCTGGACATCAACGAGAAGGTCAAACAGCCGGTCGGTGCGAAGTCGGCCAAGGTGACCCGCAAAGGAACCAGGACCAAGGCGGCGTCGAAGACGACGAAAGCGAAGCCGGCAACCCCAAAGGCTAAGAGACCAAAACGCGCCGCAAAGGCGAGCACTGATCGTAAATCGCGTGTGCCGGCCAAGACGAGCAAAGCAAAAACCACGGCCAAAAAGGCAAAGAAAAAGAGCAGCAGTTCGACTTCGACCAGAAAACGCGCCGCGAAAAAGAAGTAGCACCGACCGCGAAAAGTCCGCAAGCCGTTCAGTCGGTTCGCAGGCGGGTGGTTGTGGCCAGCCCGGTGAACCGGCGCGAGCCGAATGTCGCTTGCGGCAAACCTTCGGGCCAAACACTTACCGATATCCCGAAGTCATCTTCGGCTTCATCCAACGCGAACGACACCGCTCCGTACCATCGCGGGAACTTGCGGATCAACGCTACGGTGAAGTCGAGCGTCCGCCCGCGGGAAAGGTCAAAGGCCTCTCGCACGGCCAGCGTGTGCTTCTCGGTAAGCCGGTAGTTCATATCGAAGCCGAGCAGCTCGGAATCACTCTCTTCGATGAAGCGGTACCCGACGAGGTAGCTGAACCGCGGCGAGCGTTCGACGGCCAGCGATACGTTCAAGATATCGACTTCGCCATCGTTGAGGTCATAGCTGAGCTCGCTGAGCAGGGCGGTGCGGTCGTTGACGCGCCAGATGAGTGACGAGTTCACGTAGTTGTGCGAGATGCTGTTCTCGGGGCGGCTGAAGGACGTGTAGCCATTGGTGATTTCGTCGCCCTCCGCGTCGTTGAACACGCCTACGTCCACGTCGAGCGTCAACACGTCGACGGTGCGCCGGGTCTCTCCTCCGCCGCGTTTGGTCTGCCACCGCTGGCGGATGCCCAGCGCAATGCCGTCAACCTCGTCGATCCCCTCCACCGTTTCATCAAACAGGAATAGCTCGTGGGCGTCGCGATTCGTGTGGCTGACCCAAGCGACAATATCCGGTTTGATGATGTGGCGCAGACCGTCGACATCAAAGAGCGACGACCGCACATCGGGATAGATCCGCGACAGGTACATGCTGCCGCGGATGCCGTAGGTTCCCAGCGCTCGTGCGACCCCGCCTCCCTCCGGCGAGTCATCCCAGGCAGTGCCGCGCAACGACGCGAACGGAACAAGCCGGATCGGGCCGACATCGACAGGCACGCCGACCTCCTGCCGGGTGTCTATGCGCCCGACCGTCCCGGAGCTGTCCCTTCGTCCCTCCCGCAGCAGCTCCCAGAAGGTCTGGTCCGCAGGTCGGAAACGCACGTAACCGAGGCGGTTTTCGCTGAACCACGTCGCGCCTGCCATCGGTGCACCGAGCGGCTCGCCGGCCAGATGGAATCCCAGGTCGGGTAGACGTTCCGTCTGCGTTGTGAAATCGAGGATGCGCGGTTGAATCAGCGCCGTGAACGCCCAGTTGTCGCGCTGTTTCTTCAGGTATAGAAGCGTCTCTTGTTCTTTCTCATTGTCGAATTCGGATTCAAAGAACTCCTCGAGGAAGCTGCGGTCGGAGATGTACGACAGTTCAAGCGAAACCTGCCAGTCATCTTCCAGGTACTGCCGGTGCCTCCAAAGGAACCGCCCGCGCAGATCCTCTTCCGATATTTCCTCTCGCTCTCGCCCGAGGAAGTCTTCGTCACTGTCGGTGAGGAGGTAACTACGAAGCAAGCCGTAATACCTGTCTCGCTCGTACTGAGCGTCGATGCCGACGGCCGGACCTCGACGTGAGAAATAATCCAGGCTGAGCGTGGCATCAAAACCGTCGGGTGTTTCCAGGCCCAGCACATTGAAAAGGTGCCACTCTGTTTCGAACTCCTGACCGAAGTCGTCGCTATAGCCCGCACGGACGTTCGTGTTCGCCGTCTCGCTGGTGTCGATGTTGCCCTGGATATAAGGCCAGTACAGGATCGGCTGCCCCGCCACGTTCAAGGTGGCATCCCGGATGCGAAAGCTTCCCGCGCGGATGCCACTCTGCCGTTCGGTGGGATCGGGTGGTGTGCGGTTGATCAGCTCGACACGGCTGGCCCCCACGTGATAGTGTGGTGTGTGGAACTCGCTGGTGGTCAACACGGCGTCGGTGGCCGTGAAGTGGTTCCGCGAGAGCTGCCGGATTTCGGCGGCGCGTACGTAGAGCGGGATGTTGCGTTCCACGACCGTGGTGCGCACGACCGCATCCAGGATCACGGCACGGTCGTGCAGGAAATCGTAGTAGATCCTCGAAGCGCGGATCATGTTCGGTCCTTGTGTCATGATCACGTCGCCCTCGAGGTAGGCAGCCTCCACCCCGACATCGCCGAAACCGGTCGCCATGAGCTGGCGATCCGATGACTCGCGGGCATCGCCGGGCGGCAGGAACACAACCACCGAATCCGCCTGGATTTCGAGGTATTCACCGCTTCCGGGAATCCCACGCGACAGATACACCCCTCCGGTCACCGTCAGAACACTCCGGCCGTCCTCCGTCTCGGTGATCGCAAGATCGCCCTCGCACTGGACGTGGATCAGCGCGCGCGGCCTCACCACTCGTTCCTTCTCCGCAAGCCCCGACGCGTCGAACACCCGCAGTGATACGTCCTCGTCCACGCCGCCAAGCGTGCGTTGATCGACTGCTTTCCGGATGGCGTTGCCTTCCCTGTAGACCAGCTTGTCGGCCGAGGTTTGAAACGCGACATCGTCCGCGTTGGCAGTGATCTCGCCGAAGCTATTGAGCGTTACGAACAGGGCCGGTCCGGTCGTAAGCGTGTTCCCCAGCTCATTCACCTCGGCGTCCCGCCAGAGCAGAATCTGCAAATGGTGGTACGGGCGGCCCTTGTACTTGCGTGGCGTCATCCACACCACGGCCTCGCGGCTGCGGAGTTCCTGACCCTCACGCTCGCCGAGCGTAAGCAGGAACTCGCCGATCACGTGGAGCGCATCCGTGCCGTCCTCATCCTTGAAGATGTAGGCGAGTTGACCGTTGAGGTTGACTGAAAGCTGAGAAATGCCGCAGGGGAGAAGCTGCTCCTCGACGCGATCTGCAATCGGCGTGGGCCGCTGACCGTAGGCCGTGACACCTACGCAGCAGAGTACGGCACTCCAGCCGATCTTGCGCACCGTAAGCATGAGCAGGTTGAACTCGCGTCAAGGACGGTTGGAACGATCCGCGCCTATTCCACAACCCTTCGCGTGAACCAACCAAGTATAGATGGCCGCCTGTTTGTGTCAATTTCTTCGTCCCACAAAATTTCGATCCACGCTCTAAAACGTAGGCGTCTGCCGACGCGATGGGCTAATCGATGACCTCGAGGAGCATAGGGTCTATCTCGAGTTCGGCCGACTGCCCGAGGAACTCGACGCCGACGTAGACCCGCCACAGGCCGCGCCGCCGGAGCACGACCCCCTCAAGCCCCACCAGCGTACCACCAGTGACGCGGCAACGACGTCCCCGGCGTAGTTGCGGGTGCAAGTCGACGGGTACCTCGCTCTCGATCACGCGGTAGATCTGGCGCAGATCTACTTTGAGCCGCTCCTGGTCGGTGACCTCCAGCACGTTCGCGACGCGATTCGTTCGCAATACTGCTAACCGGTCTTCCAACCCACCACAGAGGAACACATAGCCCGGGAACAGCGGAATCCTCACGCTTCTGGTGCGACCGCCGGAGGTCCGCCTGCACTCGACCAGCGGAAGGAAGTAGTTGATGTGCATCTTGTCGAGATCGGCAGCGGTTGCTTTTTCGTTGCGGGCCTTGGTGTGCAACACCCACCAGCGCCCCTGCAACGAGTCGATGCCGCCCCCGTGCGGCGTCGTGATCGTCGAACCAGCCTGGCCGGATGGCAACCCCGGTGATTGGACCGTCTCAGCTATCATCATTCACCCCGTGACGAAACGCTGTGCTCACGATATCGGCTGGATGTCTCCATCTCGTGAGGCGCGCAACTACACCAGCACCCCGCCTTGCCCGAGGGAAGTTCCGATATTACCACGTTGATCATCGTAGCGGCCGGCGTCCTCGCAGGCCGTTTTCCCGGGCAAGTGCTATTGCGTACGAC
>JBARRC010000570.1:0-2868 GCA_049644045.1 Phycisphaerae bacterium | reverse complement strand
CGTGTTGCTTCCTCCGCGCCATTCGGGGCAGTGGCATCATTCGCGGTAGCCGTCATCGCCAATGCGTTGTTCCACCACGCGTCCGCGTAATCCGAGAAATGCAGACACAGATTCTCCCTCGCCACCTCAGACACCATGCCGTCTGCACCTACTCGTGCAGTGTTGGACGTGGCTCCTACGATGAGGTTGGAGTAGGCATCCGTGTACGTGCCATACTCATCCACTGTCTCTGTGGAGAGGCCGGTGGAGCCTGCTGCTGACCATATTGGAACTGTGCCATGATCCCGAGTGAAGGGCGCATAGAATGTCAGGCCATCCCTTGAAGGAGGATAGACCTGAGAGATCGTGGGCCTGTGGTGGTAGGCTGACGCCGGGCCGCCGAATGCGTTTGGCGGTCTGAACGGTGGTGGAAGCGTAGGCGGACCTCCACCGCCCGGAGGGTTGTGTCCGGGCTTGTGGAAGTACAGTCCGCGCTTCCTGCGCGCCAGCATATCGAGCACGGAGTCGATGCGCATGCTACTGGCTCCTGACTTCCCACCTGTGCCAAATGCTGCACGTGCCAGTATCGGCGTGGATTCGGTTGTAGACGGCAGTGCCGTCCAACACAGGTATCGGGCCAGACGGTTCGTATGCCGGCAGGTAGTCGTAGCCATCGCCTTCCGTGCCGTCCAGCGTCTCATTGGTGCCGAACCGTATTGCTGCCGACGCCCTGAGATGCAGGAACTTCGCACCAGCTGGGACCGCCAGCCCGAGTGGCGTAGTGCCTACCGTGTCGGGGCTTGTGATCGGCGTCGCGGCGTCGTCCTCGTAGATTGTTCCGTCCACCACGCTGCTCGCCTCTTCGTTTGAGCCCTCGTGGCCGTTGCCAGCCTCCAGTTCGATGGAGTCGATAGCGATATCCGCCAGAGCATCTGACGCATTACGGAACGCCACGCCAGCTACCAGATAGGTGATGGTCGAGAAGTCGCACCCGTTGGTAGCGATCGCCTTGTATCCGAATAGCGGTGCGTGAACGTGCGCAAACTGCCCAGCAGTCAGGCAGTCCACGCATACGCGATATTCGACGTAGTTGGTTGCGTCTGTTCCGAGCCGGATGAACGTGTAGTCCACGTCCTTGGTGTCCGACACGTACACGTACCAGGCGATCAAGTCGCCGGGATGGGTGTTCTCCGTGAAATTCCACTTCACTGAGCGGTATGCGGCGGCGAGCTTCGTGTTGGCCGCGCCATCCGCCTTATCGAACTCCATTGCACCCGAACCGCGGACTCTGCGAGTCGTGACTGCGGCGAGATTGACTGTGTCGTTGCCGAGAACAGTCCAATCGCCGACGCCCTTGTCGAAGTCCACGAGAACGTCAGGCAGTCCCGCGAGCCTTTTCTCTCTACGCATTGTAGTCTCCCCTCAGGACGCCTACTCGACGCCGGCCTTCCGCGCCTCTTCCTTGGCCGCGAGATACCGCTTCTCTGCGGCTGCGATATCGGCCCGGTGCTTCTCCTCCAACGCCTTGCGCTTCTTGGTCTCCTTGCGCAGGGCGGCCTCGCGTTCGGCCTTGGCTCGCCCCATCTCGGATTCCAATTCCGCCTCAAGGCGAATGCGGTTGGCTTCGGCCTGCTCCGCGAAGATGCGGGCCTCTATGTCGTCTGGCCTCTTGGAGGTCGCGACGTCGATCTCCTGGGGCTGTGATTCCTGAGGCGCTGATGGCTCAGAAGGCTCTACGTCGAGCGCTGTGGGCGCCTCATCGAACGCGGCCTCAACCGCAGCGTCTGGCACGTCGATCACGAGTGTGTCGCCTGCGGGTTCTGGCGCTGGTTCCTCAGACATGTGCGTCAGTACGTCCTCCGGAGGGATCTTGTCCTCGGACGCGATCTCCTCGTCGAACACGTCCACGGATTCCGCCACGGAGTCGGTCTCCGTGGCGTATTCAGGGCCGACAACCGAGCTCCAGTCGAAGTTGGACTCGACCTCGTCCGGCACCGGCTCCACGATCTTCTTCTCGGCATCGCCAAGCGCCGGCGTATACCGCTTCTTGCGACTCATGATGATCTCCTCTCGCTGCAGACTATGCCTGCAGATCGACCCACGTGTCATTCTGCTTCTGGAACAACTTCCCGGCTCCATCGACCACGCTGATATACAGCGAGCCATCGGCGACGGTACTGTCAGCCCCAACGTCGGAAACCATTACGTGGTGAAGTCGGGGTCTGTGTGGACGCCGATCCACATGTCCACGCCGAGCGCACGGATCCTGATCCGGTGCGAGAAGTTCGTGGCAGTGATGCTGGCCGAGTCGATCATCCCGCTGGCCGTGTCGACGATATTCTCGCCCAACTCGAACAGGTAGCCACTCGTGTTGAGCGTGGTGATGCCAGTGGCGTGTCCGCCGACATTGCAGAATAGGAACGACGTCCCTGCGCCAACACCGCCCGTTTGGGTGCAGGTGAGTTCGCTTTCGAGCGGAGCGTAGTGGCCACCCGACGTGATGCCCGCATCCAGCGCGAGTTCCGCGCAGAGCGCCGACGCCATGCCGGTGACCTTGCCGGTATTGCCGAACTCCATGTGCGCCTTGAGGGCGTTGCACCAGCCGCCAAGCGCGACCTGCGTGTAGAGGTGGAACCGAGCTCGTCCACCGACGCCAGCAGCGCCGGTCATCACCGTCTTGGAATAGAGCGACTCAATGCTGTTGGAGCCGCTGGTTGACGCGCAGGTCGTGTACATCTCGATACCGTGCGCTGCGTTGCTCGCGAGCGTCAGGCCTGTGGTCGAGTTGCCGATGAGGATGCCGTTCGCTGCTGATCCGGTCTCGATCATCAAGCCGTACTTCCACATGTCCAAGCTCGGGCTGTCCGACCAGTTGGTCGAGTCGTAGAT